>CAZNMB010000118.1:3857-6445 GCA_964574095.1 uncultured Dehalococcoidia bacterium | reverse complement strand
CGACCAGTCTGGAGAGGCTGGCGGAGTTCGTTGAGTTCGTCCTGACGTGCCCCAGAGGGGAGCCGCCGTGGCAGCGGGAGTTCAAGTACTACGTTCAGCACGGGGAGCGCGATCAGGAAGTCGTGGCGAGGTGTCTCGGAGGGGAGTGCCAGTCCCGGGGTACCCTTCGTCTCGATCCCAAACGATGAGCGCAGCAGGACCCCGGCGGCTTCCTGTCGCCGGGTGACAGCGTTGAGGAAGGCGACATGGTGAAAGAAGTGCGGCAGGTCACGATCCGCGGCATGCGGCCGGGCCAGTCGGGGAAAGTCGTTGAGATACAGGGTGGCTCGGGCCTGGCCAGCCGCCTCAATTCCCTCGGCATCAGGCCGGGGAAGCGGATCACCAAGGTCAGCTCCATGATCATGCACGGGCCGGTAACCGTGCAGGTGGACCGGGCTCAGGTCGCCATCGGCTTCGGAATGGCGGGCAAGATAGTAGTGGAAGTCGAGGGAGCCGGGGCTTGACTACATCCTCTCACGGCGCGGGGCCGGTGGATGATCGCCCTCCGGGGCTGGAGCGAATACTCCTGGTAGGCAACCCCAACGTCGGGAAGAGCGTATTCTTCTCCCGGCTCACCGGGACGAAGGTAATCGCCTCCAACTACCCCGGCACCACGGTCGGCTTCACCAAGGGCTTCCTCGTGCTCGGCGACAGGCAGGTCGAGGTCATCGACGTCCCGGGCACGTACGCGCTGGAGCCCACGTCGAAGGCGGAGGAAGTAGCCGCTCAGATGCTCCAGACCGGCGACATCGCGATCAACGTCGTTGACGCGACCAATCTGGAGCGCAATCTGTACCTGACCCTGGACCTGCTGGAGCAGCACATCCCCGTCATCGTGGCGCTCAACATATGGGACGACGCGAAGCACCGCGGCATCACCATCGATCCGGCGCGCCTCGAGGCGCTCCTGGGGGTGCCGGTGGTTCCCACGGTGGCGGTGACCGGGGAGGGGATCAAGGAGCTTGTGGGCCGCATCCCCGAGGCGGTGTCACCCCCGATGTCCCCGCGCACGCGTGATGAGCGCTGGGCCGCCGTGGGCGCCATCGTGGCTGAGGTGCAGGCGATAGCGCACCGTCACCACACGTGGGTAGAGCGGCTGCAGGACGCATCCATCAGGCCGCTCACCGGGCTGCCCATAGCCTTCCTCGTGCTCGGCGCCTCGTTCTATGCCATCCGCTTCATCGGCGAGAATCTGATCAACCACGTCATGGAGCCGCTGTTTAGCACCTTGTGGACTCCGCTGATGCTCAGGCTGGGCGAGGCCCTGGGCCAGAGCGGATTCTGGCACGACGTGCTCGTCGGCAAGCTGATCAACGGGGAGATCGACTACCTGCAGTCGATGGGCGTCCTGACGACGGGCCTGTTCGTCCCTCTCGGCGCGGTGCTGCCGTATGTCCTGGCCTTCTATCTGGTCCTGGGTCTCTTCGAGGACGTCGGCTACCTCCCCCGGCTGGCGGTGCTCCTCGACAACCTGATGCACCGGATCGGACTCCACGGCTACGCCATCATTCCCACGATGCTGGGGTTCGGCTGCAATGTGCCGGCGATCATGGCCACCCGCATTCTGGAGAGCCGAAGGGAGAGATTCATCACGGCCACCCTGATCTCGATCGCTATCCCGTGCGCCGCGGCTCAGGCCATGATCATCGGCCTGGTGGGCGAGCGCGGGATGCAGTACGTGGTCATGGTCTATGGCACGCTGTTCGTCGTGTGGCTCGCCCTCGGTTTCGTCCTCAACCGCACGGTCCGGGGATTCAGCCCCGAGCTGCTCATCGAGATTCCACCCTATCGCCTGCCCACCCGCGCGGCGGTGCTGGGGAAGCTGTGGATGAGGGTATCCGGCTTCATCAGAGAAGCGCTGCCCATCATCCTGCTGGCGATCCTCGCCGTGAGTGTTCTATTCTCGCTTGGCGTCTTCGACGCGATCGCGAGGGTCACCGCTCCCATAGTGAGCGGGGTCTTCGGGCTGCCGGACACGGCGGTGGTCGCCATAGTGGTCGGTTTCCTGCGCAAGGACGTGGCCGTCGGGCTCCTCGCCCCATTGAACTTGACCGCCGCCCAGTTGGTGGTCGGCAGCGTCGTGCTGACGATGTTCTTCCCCTGCATCGCGGCCTTCGTGGTGTTCGCCCGGGAGTTCGGGCGCAGGGGACTGCTCGCGGCGATCGTGGTGATGCTCGCGACAACCGTGGTCGTCGGAGGGCTGCTGAACCTCGCGCTGTAGCAGGGGCTCGCCCGAGCGCTTTCTCCGGTCAGACACGGCCGCGCCCGATCCCGCCGACCGCAGCCGCGGAGCGGCTACGGACTGGCCTTGATCGCAACCGTGCCGGGGCGTTTTGACCTGCGCCGGGACGTGCGCTTGCGGGCCCAGAGGTCCTTGAGGAACTCCTTGTCGATGAGGTGCTTGTTGTCGGCGGCGACGAGTATGTCCTTGGACACGTTGCTCTCGAAGTAGGCAACCTCGATATACTTGCCCATGTTCTTCACCGCCTGCAGCGCGTAGGCGAAATCGGAGTCTCCGCTCACCAGGATCGCGACATCGTAGCGATCGC
>CAZNMB010000118.1:0-3757 GCA_964574095.1 uncultured Dehalococcoidia bacterium | reverse complement strand
GCGTAGGCGAAATCGGAGTCTCCGCTCACCAGGATCGCGACATCGTAGCGATCGCTCCACGCGAAGTTGAGCAGGTCGGTCACCAGCATGACGTCGATGCCCTTCTCCACCGTCACGCCCTGGGCCAGCTTGGTCCCTCCCAGCCTCACCTCCAGATACGGCGTGTCGCGCAGTGCGGCGAGGAAGTCCTGCTGGTCGCGGTGCGACTCGGCCCGCTGGGTCGGGTCCTGGAGGACGTTGTAGTAGTACGCCCTGTAGAGACGCCTCTGGCCGCACAGCTTCTTGACGAATTCCCCGAAGTTGAGGTCATACCGGCCGAAATTGGAGCGCAGCGCGTGATACAGATTGCTGCCGTCGATGAATACCGCCACTCTGTCTTCCATGAATCTCCCCCTCGAAAACAGCCCGAAGCGAATCATACGCACATATCTCCGAAACGTCAAGCGCGCTCTCGCCCGCCCAGTGGCGGGACCGGGCGCGATTGACCGGCGTCTACCGCCTGACCAGCAGGATGAACGTCAACGTCGCGGCCCCCGCCATCCCCGCGCCGAAGTAGAACGGCGCCTCCGGTCCTATCAGGTGCCAGAGCCATCCGGCGATCAGGCTCGCGGGCAGCAGGGAGAGGCCGACGGCGGTGTGATAGAGGCCGTAGGCGGTGCCCCGCTTCTCAACCGGGACCAGATCGGCCACGTAGGCGCGCGATACACCCTCGGCTATGCCGTAGTAGAGGCCGTAGACCGCGAACAGCAGCCACAGGTGCCATGTCGATGATGCCAGGCCGAAGCCGAGGTAGGCCAGGGCGTATACTGACCAGCCCGCGGCTATGACCCCTCTCCTCCCCAGCCTGTCGGAGACCAGCCCCGCGGGCAGGGAGACCAGAGCGTAGACGACGTTGTAGGCGACCAGCAGCAGCAGGATGGAGACGACTGAGAAGCCCAGGGTCTGGGCTCGCAGGATGAGAAAGGCGTCGCTGGAGTTCCCCAGGGTGAACAGGACCACTGCCGCCAGGAACAGCTTGAAGCGCAGATCGAATCCGGTCCCGCGCCTGTCGACGCCCGGGGGCTGATCGCGAGCCGTGACGTCGCCGGTCTGGGGAGGAGACCGTCGGGTGCGGTCCCGGACGAAAAGGAGCAGAACGAGCACGGCGAGCACGGCCGGGACCGTACCGACGAGCACGAGCTTCTGGAATGCGTCGCGGGTCAGCTCCGGGCCTCCCCGCTGCACGACGTAGACGATCAGGGCGGCGGCGGAAAGGCCCAGAACCGCGCCCAGCGTATCCATCCCCCGGTGGAGGCCGAAGCTCTTGCCCATCTCCTCGGACGGGCTCGAATCTGCGATCAGGGCATCCCTCGGCGACGTGCGAATCCCCTTCCCCACCCGGTCCACGAAGCGCACCGCTCCCGCCGAGCCCCAGGCCGTGGCGAAGTAGAGGAAGGGTTTCGCCAGCGTGGACAGTCCGTAGCCGAGGACCGCCAGCCCCTTTCTGCGGCCGGCGCGATCGCTGAGCCAGCCGCTGAGCACCTTGAGCAGGCTTGCCGTGCCCTCGGCGATCCCCTCGATGAGCCCTATGACCGGCGTCCCCACACGGAGCACGTTCAGGAGGAAAAGGGGCAGCAGCGTGAACACCATCTCGCTGGAGACATCGGTGAGGAGGCTGACCACTCCGAGATAGAAGACGTTCCGCCTGACGCCGAAAGGGCCTTTCCCGCCGCGCGCTCCCCCGGTCTCATTCATCGTGGAGCACCTCGTTCACCAGCTCGGCTATTCGCTGCTTTGCCTCGTCGAGGACCGCCTGCCCCTGATGCGTGATGGCGTAGTACACGCGGGTCTTGCCATCGACCACCTTCCTGCTCGCGGACAGGTAGCCGTCCCTCTGCAGACGGTGCAGAGTGGGGTACAGCGTCCCCGGGCTCAGCCGGTAGCCGTGCCGCGCCAGTTCCTCCAGCATCTCGACGCCGTAGACCGGCGCCTTGGAGGCGTGATAGAGGATGTGGGTCTTGACGAACCCGAGAAAGAAGTCCTTCAGCATGGTCATGGATATCGGAAGGCGATATCGTAGTACGATAGCAGGCACAGGCGCATCCGTCAAGCTCTGTTGATGGCCGTTCGCCGGCGGTGTATCATACCCATGGGCCGTGTATCAGGATACGATCGCAGCAATATCCACCCCGATCGGAGAGGGCGGGATCGGGATCGTGCGGTTGAGCGGGGGAGACGCCCTGCCGATCGCCCGGAGGCTGTTGCCCGCGGAGCTGGAAGACCGGCGGCTGGTCCACGGCCGTGTCATCGATCCTGAGAGCGGAGAGGTCGTCGATGAGGTGCTGGTGGCCTACATGCGCGCGCCGCACAGCTACACGAGAGAGGATGTTGTCGAGATCAACTGCCACGGCGGGCCGATGCCGCTGCAGCGCATCCTCGGGCTGGCCCTGCGCCACGGCGCGAGGCTGGCCAACCCGGGCGAGTTTACGCTCAGGGCGTTCCTGAACGGCAGGGTGGACCTGGCCCAGGCCGAGTCGGTCCTGGACGTGATCCAGGCCAAGACGCAGGCGAGCCTTCGCCTGGCGGTGGACGGTCTCGGCGGGCGGCTTTCGAAGCAGGTCCGGGGGGTGAGAGAGTCGCTGATGGACGTCCTCGCCTATCTCACGGCGCGGATCGACTTCCCCGAGGATGAGGTCGAGGAGCAGGAGGTCGGCGGGCCGCTGGAGGGCGCGCGTTCGACGCTGCGGGAGCTGATAGCGAGCGCGGACGCGGGCATCGTCTACCGGCAGGGGGTGAGGACGGCTATCGTGGGCCGCCCCAACGTGGGGAAGTCGAGCCTGCTCAACCGGCTGCTGGGCGAGAGCCGGGCCATCGTCACCGCGATCCCCGGCACCACGCGGGACACGCTGGAGGAGGTCGTGAACCTGAAAGGAGTGCCCTTTCTGCTCGTTGACACCGCTGGTATCATGGACGGCGCGGACGAGGTGGAGGCGCTGGCAGTGGCGCGGAGCAGGAGGGCAATCGAGCAGGCGGATTTCGTGCTGTTCGTGGTCGACGCCAGCGAGCCGCTGGCGGACTCGGACAGGCAGATCATCGGTCTCCTCAAGGGCAAGGAGGTCCTGGTGGCGGCCAACAAGTGCGACCTGCCGCCGCGGGCCGGGATGGGCGAGCTTCCGTGGCTTCGAGTATCCACGTCGGCGCTCACCGGGGAGGGGCTGGCCGAGCTTGAAAACGGAATGGTTGACGCGGTCCTGGGAGGCCGCGTGGTCACGTCGGACGCGGCGCTGGTGACCAACCCCCGGCACAAGGAGGCCCTGGTTAGAGCCGAAGGGCACGTGGTCCAGGCCGAGAAGACGATCGCCAATGGCCTGCCCGAGGACTTCGCGACTATCGACCTGACAGCGGCCCTGAACGCCCTGGGGGAGATCACGGGGGAGACGGTCACTGAGGACCTTCTGGAAGCCATCTTCAGCCGCTTCTGCATCGGGAAGTAGGCCTCGACCTCTGAGGCGAGGCAGAGCAAGGGGGGTGCATGAAAGGCATCAAGCTGCATCGCAGGCCTGAGCTGGTAGACCCGCATCTGATCGCGGCCTGGCCCGGCGTGGGCAACGTCGCGATGATCGCGGCCACGTACCTGAAGGACAGGCTGGGCGCAAAGGAGCTCGGAGAGATCGACCCGTCCGGGTTCTTCGATCTCGGCGGCGTCTTCATCAGGGACAACATCGTGGACCCCCCGGAGTTCCCCGAGAGCAAATTCTACTACAGCAGGGGCAAGGGT
>CAZNMB010000117.1:0-6455 GCA_964574095.1 uncultured Dehalococcoidia bacterium | reverse complement strand
ACCATGTCCAGCCGCTCCGGCTCAAGCCCCGCGACTCGGAGGGCCTCTTTCGCGGCGTGCACAGCCATCGTGGCTGCCGTCTCATCGGGAGCCACGATCCGTCTTTCCTTGATCCCTGTGCGACTGGTTATCCAGGAGTCGTCAGTGTTGACTATTCGTTCCAGCTCCTGGTTCGTGAGAACTCGCCTGGGCAGGTATTTGCCCCAGCCAACGATCCTTGCATGTCGAGCCAAGGAGATGCCTTTCTTGAGCGTTTCCGGACGAGAAGTATAGCAGGTTCGCCAGTCTCGGTCAAACGAGCCGAAACCCGGCACCCGCCTCCTCCGAAAGCGAGGCGGCGTGCCGTCTCCGCCCCGGACTTTGGCTTGACAAGACCGAGCGTGAGGTGATAGAGTGAGTTTGTGTTAGCACTCTCAGGCGGAGAGTGCTAACTGCCCCGGTGACAGCCATGCTCAGCGAACGAAGAAGACAGGTCCTCAAGATCGCCGTCGGCGAGCACATCGCGACGGGACTGCCGGTGAGCTCAGATGCCATCGCGCGCAAGGGCGTGAAGGCCAGCTCGGCCACGATTCGAAGCGACATGGCGGCGCTGGAGGAGGAGGGGTATCTCACCCAACCTCACACATCCGCGGGGCGCATCCCCACTGACAAGGGATACCGACTCTACATCGAGTCCGCAATGGGGAGTTTCCGGCTTTCGGTGGCTGAACAGCGGCTGATCCGGCACCAGTTCCACCAGGTTGAGGCCGCGATTGAGGAGTGGACCCGCCTTGCGGCGGCCATAATCGCGCGCATGGTCCGCACCGCTGCGATCGTCACCCAGCCCAAGCCCCTGGAGGTGCGCCTCAGGCACCTGGACCTGATCTCCCTCCATGAGTTTCTGGCTCTCATGATCATCGTGCTCAGGGAGGCCAAGCTGAAGCAGCAGGTGCTCATTCTTGACGAGGCCGTGACCCAGGAGGACCTGAACGCGATCGCCGCGAGGCTCACTTCAACCTTCGCCGGGCTTACCGGTTCGGAGATTGTAGCGGCGAGCCCGTCGCTCTCCCGGTTGGAAGAACGGGTCGCCGATGCTGCGGCCCAGATAATGCAGGCCGAGCAAGACGAGCCCTACGAGGAGCCCTGGGTCGATGGCCTGCGCCACATGCTCAGCTATCCCGAGTTCTCCTCCGGCGCGAGGGTCGAGGCGCTCGTCGAGCTACTCGAGCAGAGGAGCCGGCTGAAGACCCTGCTGCCGCAGGTGCTGAAGGGAGAGGGTGTGCAGGTAGTCATAGGCAAGGAGAACGCTGAGGACTACATGCAGGGCTGCTCCGTTATCATCGCTAGGTACGGTATCCCCGGACAGGTCGGCGGAGCGCTGGGCGTCATGGGCCCCACGCGCATGCAGTACAGCCGCGCCATTCCCACCGTCTCATTTCTGTCCCTGCTCATGAGCGAGATGGTGGGCGAACTGTACGGATAGGCAGCCGGGAATCAAATGCCCGGACGCTAGGAGAGGTGATCTGCTGTGGCCCCTGGAAGAAAGGACTCGTCTTCGAGAGAGGACGAGGGCGAGCAGAGCGGGGTTGAGCAGCCCGAGGCGGCTGCAGACCCCGAATCGGCGAAGAAGGCCCTTGAAGAGGCGCTGGCGAACGCTGACAGGTACCTGGGCAACTGGCAGCGGGCGGAAGCCGATTTCGCCAACTACAAGAAGCGCGTCGAGCAGGACCGGGCCGAGTTTGCCCACTTCGCCAATGCCAGCCTGATCTCGGCCCTGCTTCCGGTGGTGGACGATTTCGAGCGCGCCCTGGAGAACGCAGCGGCCGACCCCGAGGCGGCGACCTGGATGGAGGGCGTGCAGCTCATCTACCGCAAGCTGAGATCGATCCTCGAGGACCACGGCCTCACCGAGATCGAGGCCGAGGGCAGCAAGTTCGACCCGCACCTGCACGAGGCGGTGATGTGCGTGGAGGGGGAGGAGGGCATCGTCTGCGAGGAGTTGCAGAAGGGATACAGGCTCCGCGACCGTCTCCTTCGACCCGCGATGGTCAAGGTTGGGAAAGAGGGGAACGGACAGGCGTCAGGCGACGAAGGACAATAGACCACTGGCAACTGCACGGAGGTTGAGATATGGGAAAAGTAATCGGCATTGATCTGGGCACGACCAATAGCTGCCTCGCCGTCATGGAGGCGGGAGAGCCGACGGTCATCCCGAGCCAGGAAGGGGGACGCGTGGTCCCCTCGGTGGTGGCGGTGACCAAGACCGGCGAGCGGCTGGTCGGACAGGTCGCCAAGCGGCAGGCGGTCACAAACCCCGAGAACACGATCTTCAGCATCAAGCGCTTCATGGGGCGCAAGTACAAGGAGCCCACGGTCAAGGCGGACCAGAAGCTCGTGCCGTTCAAGCTCAGCGAGGCGCCCAACGGCGACGTGATGGTCCACATGGGGGACCGCGGCTACAGTCCTCCGGAGATATCCGCGATGATACTGCAGAAGCTGAAGGCCGACGCGGAGGCCTATCTCGGACAGGAAGTGAAGGAGGCGGTCATCACCGTCCCGGCATACTTCAGCGACAGCCAGCGGCAGGCCACCAAGGACGCGGGCAAGATCGCCGGGCTCAACGTCCTTCGCATCGTCAACGAGCCCACCGCCGCCTCACTGGCCTACGGCCTCGACAAGAAGAAAGAAGAGACTATCGCGGTCTACGACCTCGGCGGCGGGACCTTCGACATCTCGATCCTGGAGTTGGGCGAGGGCACCTTCCAGGTGAAATCGACCAACGGCAACACGCATCTGGGCGGCGACGATTTCGACCAGCGCGTCATGGACTGGCTTTGTGACGAATTCAAGAAGGACCAGGGAATCGACCTCAGACAGGACAAGATGGCGCTGCAGAGGCTGAAGGAGGCAGCGGAGAAGGCCAAGTGCGAGCTCTCCACCGTGCAGCAGACGGACGTGAACCTCCCCTTCATTACCGCTGACGCCTCCGGGCCCAAGCATCTGAACATCACCCTGACCAGAGCCAAGCTGGAGCAGTTGGTGATGGACCTCGTGGAGAAGACAGTCGGGCCGTGCACGCAGGCGCTGGCCGACGCCGGCATGGCGGTCGGCCAGATCGATGAGGTCGTCCTCGTCGGCGGCCAGACGCGGATGCCCCTGGTCCAGCAGAAGGTAAAGGAGCTTTTCGGCAAGGAGCCGCACAAGGGTGTGAACCCCGACGAGGTCGTTGCGGTCGGCGCTGCTATCCAGGCGGGCGTCCTCACGGGAGACGTGAGGGACGTCCTGCTCCTCGATGTCACGCCGCTTACGCTCGGCATCGAGACCCTGGGAGGCGTGATGACGTCTCTGATCGCCAGGAATACCACGATCCCCACCGCAAAGAGCCAGGTCTTCAGCACCGCGGCCGACAACCAGCCGAGCGTCGAGATCCACGTGCTTCAGGGCGAGCGCCCCATGGCCAACGACAACAGGACCCTGGGCCGCTTCATGCTGGACGGCATACTGCCGGCGCCGCGTGGATTGCCGCAGATCGAGGTCACGTTCGACATCGACGCCAACGGCATCCTCAGCGTGAAGGCCCATGACAAGGGCACCGGCCGGGAGCAGAAGATAACCATCACCGCCTCCAGCGGGCTCTCAAAGGAAGAGGTGCAACGGCTGCAGCACGAGGCCGAGACTCACGCCGCCGAGGACGAGGCCAAGCGCAAGGAGATCGAGGCGCGCAACATGGCCGACAACCTGGCCTATACGGCGGAACGAACGCTGAGAGAGCACGGAGACAAAGTCCCCTCCGACCTGAAACAGGAGATCGAAGGCAAGATTGCCGCCGTGCGGTCCGCCCTCTCCGGCGCCGACGTGGACAATGTCAACCGGACGGCACAGGAGCTGTCCGAGGCGATGCAGAAGGTGGGCCAGGCCGTGTACGGCCAGCAAGGCGCTCCGCCCCCACCGGGGGCCGGGGAAGGTCCGGCGGGGGAATCCGGTCAGGGTGAGGAAGGGACCGTGGAGGGCGAGTTTCGAGAGGTATAGCCGGAACGGCGCGCGAGGGGCCTGACCGCCCTTTCGTCGCCAGCTTGTCGATAAGGCGGGCCGGGCCCGCCTTATTCATTTGCGGCGCTCGAGGAAGCGTCTGCTCGGGAGTTTGACCGCTGCCCCCAAAGGCGTGTACACTCTTATGATACGTTTGCCTGAGGCAGGAGCGACTCTTGAGCCGACGAAGATGGCAGATACGCCCTCCCCTTCCTGACGACGTTCTCGCGCAGCGGCACAACATCGCGTTCTCCGGCCGGCAGGACATCACCCCCCTGCTCGTTCAACTGCTCCACAACCGCGGCATCGATGACCCCGCCGAGTTCGAACCATTCCTTGCCGCCGACGAGAGACTGGCGCACCAGACGCTCCACCTACCGGACATAGACAAGGCGGTCACGAGGATCCTTCGAGCCCTGCTCGGAGATGAGCTCATCGCCGTTTACGGGGACTTCGACGCCGACGGGATCACGGGCACGGCGCTGCTGATGGACGGCATCTCGAAGCTTGACGGCCGGGCCGTTCACTACATTCCTCACCGTATCGACGAAGGCCACGGGTTGAACGTCCCCGCCCTCAAGAGCCTGAGGGAGCTGGGCGCGAGCCTCATCGTGACGGTGGACTGCGGCATCAGAGAGAACTCGGAGATGGAGGAGGGCCGGAAGCTCGGCCTGGACTTCATCGTCACGGACCACCACGAGACCGACGGCTTCCCGCCGCAGGCTGTCGCCGCGATCAACCCCAAGCGACCAGACTCGGCATACCCATTCACGGAGCTCGCCGGCGTCGGGGTCGCCCTCAAGCTCCTCCAGGCGCTGTTCGCGGCGACTCAGAAGGAGGGCGACTGGGGGGACTTCCTGGACCTGGTCGCCCTGGGAACAGTGGCCGACATGGTGCCCCTGAACGGAGAGAACAGATACCTGGTCAGGCGCGGCCTCGAAGTGCTCAACAGGAGTGAAAGGGTCGGGGTCAGGGAGCTGGTACGTTGTGCCGGGCTGGAGATGGGGAGGCTCGACGAGGGGAGCATCGGCTATTCCCTCGGGCCCCGGCTCAACGCCAGCGGCCGGATGGACCACGCGATCACCAGCTACGAGCTGCTTATGACCTCATCCCGAACGGAGGCTCGTGCGCTCGCGGCCCAGCTCGAGTCCAATAACAGCGATCGCCAGAGGCTGACCCTGGAGGTATGGACCAACGCGCGCGAGCAGCTGCTCCAGGAGGGAGCGGATGCGCCGCTGCTCATGGTCGGCGGCAGCGTCTACCCCCCCGGAGTGGTCGGTGTCGTGGCGGGCAAGCTGGCTGATGAGTTCTACCGACCGGCTATCGTGCTGCAGTTGGACGGCGACCAGGCCAGGGGCAGTTCTCGCAGTATTCCCGAGTTCGATGTCCTCGCGGCGCTGACCGAGTGCCGCGACCTGCTCACCCGCTTCGGGGGGCATCGCCAGGCGGCGGGATTCATCATGCGGCGGGACAGGATCGAAGACCTTCGGCGCCGTCTCGTCGAGATCGCAGGGCGCGAGCTGGCGGACGTCGATCTTCGCCCTGCCACCAACATCGACGCCGAGGTCCCGCTGTCGGCGGCGAGTGGGGCAATGTACAGGATGATCAGCAGGCTGGCCCCCTTCGGCCAGGGCAACCCCGCACCGACCTTCCTCAGCCGGAACGTGCTGGTGCTGGAGTCACGAAAGGTCGGCGCCAACGAGGACCATCTCAAGCTGAAGCTGCGTGACGGCGCGACTGCCTGGGATGCCATCGCCTTCAACCTGGCCCGCCGGGAGATGTCCTCCTACCTCGACATCGTCTATAATCTCGAACAAGAGGACTGGAACGGCCGGCAGCTTCTGCGGCTGAACGTGATCGACTTTGTCCCCTCCTCTTGAACACGGCTCCACAGGGAGCAGGCTTGTGAGGCGATCGGTGAGACTACGGGTTCCGGCACTCGCGGTCTCGCTCGTGACTCGCGTCACCGCCGCCGCAGACCTCTCAAGTGCCGTCACCGTCACCGACGGCAATGCCGTCGAGATCGCCGCCACCCGGGCGTGAATCGTGAACATAAGCCCGGCCTGAAGCCGCCGCGGACTACGGGCACTCTTCACAGGGGAAGGAGAGGATGGAAGAGCTGAGCCTGCTCACGAGCATGGCCGCGGTTCTTGGCGTTGCCCTCATTGCGGGCATGGCGGTCCGCCGCCTGGGCCTGCCCGTCATCCTCGGTTACCTCCTGGGCGGGATTGTTATCGGCCCCTTCGGACTGCAGTTGGTCCAGGACGTGCGGGAGGTCGAGACCCTTGCCACGATCGGTGTGGCCCTCCTCATGTTCACCCTGGGAATCGAGTTCTCCCTCAAGACACTGAAGCTCGTGGGCAGGGTCGCCGTCGTCGGCGGGATCGCACAGATAGTGGCCACGATGGCGTTGGGCGTGCTCGTGGGCTGGCTTCTGGGCTGGCCCT
>CAZNMB010000116.1:5054-6462 GCA_964574095.1 uncultured Dehalococcoidia bacterium | reverse complement strand
TTCAGCGCGCAGATGCTCGGCATCGTCCCCATGGGATCGGACGGCAGGCATCTCCGGCCCGCGATAATCTGGCTGGACAACCGGGCCTGCCGGCAGGCCGAGAGCGTCATGAGGAGGTTCGGCCACGCCCGTCTCTTCGCCCTCGTGGCCGGGACCACGCTGTGCGGCAAGGACTGCCTGCCCAAGCTGCTCTGGCTCAAGGCCGAGGAACCGGACGTGTACCTCAGGATGCACTGCTTCCTCGACGTGAACGGCTACCTCATATTCAGGGCCACCGGCAACATGGTCATGGAGCTGTCGGGCGCCTCGGTTTTCGGCATCGACCTGAAGAAGAAGACATGGCTCAGGGGCGTCTTCCGCTATGTCGGACTCGACACCCGGAAGCTCCCGGCCCTCGTGCGTTCCACCGACAGGGTCGGCGTGCTTTCCGCGCGGGCGGCGGCGGACCTGGGGCTGCGTCAGGGCACTCCGGTCATCGCCGGAGCGGGCGACGCAGCCTGCGCCGCGGTCGGCGCCGGCGCCGTGGCCGAGGGCGACGGGCACGTGTACCTCGGCACGTCGGGATGGGTCGGCGTCGTCACCCGGCGCACGCCGAAGGGGAAGTGCGGGGCGGCGACGATCCACTCGGCAGACCCGGAAAAGGCCTACCTCATAGCCGAGACGGAGACCGCCGGCGCCTGCCTGCAGTGGGCCGCCGGCGAGCTGTACGGGGCGGAGAAGGCCGACCCCGCCGTGCCAAATATCTACGCCCTGCTGGATGAGATAGTGGGCCGCGTCCCCCCCGGCTCCGGCTACCTGATCTTCACGCCGTGGATGTACGGCGAGCGAGCGCCGATAGCCGACTGCAACATCCGCTCCGGCTTCTTCAACCTCAGCGCCGACCACACCCGCGAGAACATGCTGCGCGCCGTCTACGAGGGCGTGGCCTACAACATCAGGTGGATTGTCGAGATCGTGGACCGGCACTTCCGCTTCCCCCTTCCCACCCTTCGCGTCATCGGGGGAGCGGCGAGAAGCGAGCCCTGGATGCAGATCCTGTCCGACGTCACATTCAGGAGGGTTGAGACCGTCCGCAACCCGCAGGAGGCGGGGGCCGTCGGGGCCGCGCTCATAGCAGCGATCGGCCTGGGAGTGTATCCGGGCTTCGAGGCGCTGAAGGAGGTCGTCAAGGTGGAGAGAGTCCTCGATCCGCAGGAGGAGAACCGCAGGGTCTACGACTCGCTGTTCCGTTCGTATCAGGAAGCATATCGGAGCCTGCGGGACTTCTACAAGCGGTCGGCCTGGCTGTACTATCACCACCACCTGCCCCACGGCATGTTGGTCCACATGACCGACGCGATGATCATGCCGGCCTACGACTTCTGGCTGCGCAAGCACGACAACGAGTGGGCCAAGTGGGGCCCCAACG
>CAZNMB010000116.1:0-5044 GCA_964574095.1 uncultured Dehalococcoidia bacterium | reverse complement strand
GCACTACAACAACCCGCACAACAGACAAAGAACCCACGAAGCACGCACGTGCGCGGAGGTAACGGAATGAGTAACGAGCGAATGCTGGGGGCCCCGGAGGCGCTGCCCGACGGCATAGACTACGACGAGTACATCATAGCAACGTACCTGGCCTCTTTCGCGGCGGAGGTCCCCATTCCCCTGCTGGCGATGGCGCTGGCGATCGAGCAGAGCACCGGCACCTGGGTGCCGGTACCCGGGGAGACCCCGGAGGTGCGCTGTCGCCACATCGCCAAGGTGCTGGGCGTGTACGAGCTGCCGGACCACGAGTTCGAGGTGCCCGCCTCCCTCCAGACCAGGAACTGGGTGATTCAGGTGGCCTACCCGGAGGTCAACATCGGGCCGCAGATACCGATGCTGCTGACCTCCGTTGTGGGCAACATCTCGATGGGCGGGAATATCCAGCTGCTGGACGTGCGCTTCCCGGAGAGATACGTCGCCGGGTTCAAAGGGCCCAAGTTCGGCATCGACGGCGTGCGGGAGCTTCTCGGTGTCCCCAAACGGCCGCTGCTGAACAACATGATCAAGCCGTGCACCGGCTATCCTCTGGAGCTCGGCGCCGACCTCTTCCGGGAGGCGGCACGGGGCGGGTGCGACATCATCAAGGACGACGAGCTGATAGCCGACGCCTCGTTCAACTCCATCGAGGGCCGGGTCAAACGGTACATGGAGATCGAGAAGCAGGTCTACGAGGAGACCGGCGAGCGCACCCTGTACACCGTGAACGTGACGGACTCGGTGCCCAAGGTCTTCGAGAACGCCAGGCTCGCCGTGGAGCTGGGATGCAACGCCCTGATGGTGAACTACCTCGCCGTGGGGCTGCCGGTGCTGCAGGCCCTGGCGGAGGACCCCGAGATCAACGTGCCCATTCTCGCCCACATGGACGTGGCCGGGGCCATGTACATGTCGCCGCTGCACGGCATCAGCTCGCACATCGTGCTGGGGAAGCTGCCCCGGCTCGCGGGGGCCGACGTCGTCGTCATACCCGCGCCGTACGGCAAGGCCCCGGTGATACCCGACAAGTTCCGGAACGTCGCCAAGAACCTGACCTTCCCGCTGTACCAGCTCAAGCCCACCTTCCCCATGCCGTCCGGCGGGATCACTCCGTCCATGGTGCCCAAGGTCGTTGCGGATCTGGGGAACGACATCGTGATCGGATCCGGGGGAGGTATCCACGCCCACCCGCAGGGCCCGGTGGCCGGAGGGAAGGCATTCCGGCAGGCCATCGACGCGACGATGGCAGGCGTCTCACTGACGGAGTATGCGAAGGAGCACCCGGAGCTGGACGCCGTTTTGAAGCTGTGGGGCGACCCGTTCCACAAAGGTGTTTCGAGCTAGGAAGGGAAGGAGCACGAGATGTCGAAGGTAACCGTTCTGGGCGGATGCGGTGTCGTCGGGAGCATAGCTGCGCAGATGCTCGTTTCCAGCGGCGTATTCTCGCAGGTCGTGATCGGCGACATCGACATGGCGCAGACAAGAGCCGCGGCGGCGAGGCTGGGACTGCGTGAGGACTCGGCGGTCCGGTTCGACGCGGCGAGCCCGGCGAGCATCAAGAAGGCGGTGGCGGGCTCTTCGCTGATCGTGAACTGCGTCGGCCCCTTCTACAAGTACGGGCCTCCAATCCTGAGAGCGGCGATCGACTCCGGAATCGACTACGTCGATGTCTGCGACGACCTCGACGCCACGGAGAAGCTTCTCGAGATGGACGCAGATGCCCGGAAGGCCGGCATCACGGCGCTCATCGGGATGGGCAGCTCCCCGGGCGTCGCGAACCTCCTGGTGAGGTTCTGCGCTGATTCGATGCTGGACCGGGTGGAGGCGGTCGATATCTACCACGCGCACGGCGGGGAGAAGGTGGAGGGCCCCGCCGTGGTGAAGCACAGGATTCACTCGATGAAGATGGACATACCGATGTTCCTCGACGGCGCATTCACGACGGTCAGGCTCTTTGAGGAGAGCGGAAGAGCCCTCGAGGAGGCCGTGGACTTCAGGGACGTGGGCACCTACAGGGTGTACGCCTACCCTCATCCCGAGACGATCACGCTGCCGAGGAATCTGAAGGACGTGAAGAGGGTGACCAACCTGGGGCTGGTGCTGCCGCCCGCTTACGCCGAGGTCATCAAGGAGACCGTGAGGCTGGGACTCACGGATGAGGAGCCTGTTGAGGTGCAGGGGCGGAAGGTCGTGCCCCTGGAATTCGCTGTGGCCTTCATCCTGTCGCGGCGGCAGGCGTTGATGGCGGAAGCGGGGCTCAACGAGCCCATGGGGTGCCTGAAGATCGCAGTGAGCGGGCAGAAGGACGGCGAGAAGAGCACCTACGTCTTCTCAATGTCGTCGCGGGGACAGGGAATGGGCGAAGGGACAGGCATCCCGGCCGCGCTGGGGGCGATTCTGATGGCCACCGGCAAGGTACGGGCAAAGGGGGTCAACCCGCCCGAAAGCTGCGTGGCGCCGCTGGACTTCCTGGATCTCGCCCGCAGCCGGGTGAGCCTGGGCGGCAAGAAGGGGCTGCCCCTCGTCATCGAGCACATCGACCGGGACGGGAAGTCGCGGGTGCTCAACCTGCTCGACTAGCGCGGCCCACTGCCACCACCCCTGTCGGCGCTGCCCACCAGCAACGCCTCGACGGCGGCCGGCACCGCGGCCAGGGGCCCCGCGAAATCCGGCGCCGGTATGTCGGCCGGGGCCCCGGAGCGAAAGCCCCGGCTCAGCTCCAGGCCCGAGTCGTCCCCGGACTCGTCGATCACCAGGAACGTCTTCATGCCGATCTTCGCTACGATCATGTCATTGACCGGATCGTTGCCCACCATCAGGCAGGCCTCCGGGCTCTCTTCGATCCTGGCACAGACCTCCCGATAGAACTCGATGTGGGGCTTGCAGCGGGACATGTTCTCCATGTTGGCCACAAGGTCGAACCGCTGGTCCGCGAGGCCCGCCCAGGACAGGCGCTTGAGCTGCGCCTTCAGGGGCCAGATGGGATTGGAGGCGATCGCGATCTTGGTGCCCTTCCGCCTCAGGTACGCGAAGACGTCCTGCGATCCCCGCGGCACCGTCATCAGGCATCGGAGCCGGTCATACCCGTCGCTCTCGTAGAATGTCATGAAGCGGTCCCAGATATCGTCCCGGCGGTCTTCATAACCCTTCGCAAAGGCGTTCATGAAGAAGTCCGCATTCGACATGCTCCCGTCATTATCGATCAGCGCGTGCGTGGACAGCAGCAGCCTGGTCACGAACACGTCCGGCGGCATGATGTCGGAGAAGGCTGCGGACACCACGGGCAGGTAGATATCGAAGAACCGGCGCTCGCTGAAGCGGACCAGCGTGTTGTCCAAATCGAAGAGAACAGCTTTCAAAGTCATGCGCCGTCCGACTCCGGGCCGGCACGGGGCTCGCTGAAGCGGGCGCCGGCAGCCCGACCCTCCACCAAGCATACCGGCGAGTCTGGCCCGCCGCAAGTCCCCTTCACTTGCCCTGAGTTGTCCCCGGCAGAGACCCCTGCCATAATGGAGCCCGGTCGGCAACGGCACAATTCCGGCTGCACCAGGCACCGGCATGCATGCGCATTGCGCAACAATGCGTGCGCATTGTGCACCCTGCGGAGGTTGACATGCGCAACCCTGAATGGTATACTTCTCGCGATTGTGATACATTTCACAGATGGCGCCTCCCCTTGTCGTCCATGTGCCAGCCTCTCTCAAGACAGCGCCCAGAACCCGCGAGTGCCCAGCCACTCCGCCAGCCCCAAGGCCCCTTCGCAGCCACCCGCGCGGAAGCGCATAGGCGTCTGAAGCAGACTACGAACCGGGAGACCGCGTAATGGAGCTTAGCGGAATAGAGTTCTTCTTCGTCTTTCTGGCGATCTCAATAGTGATCGGCATCATTGCCGTGCTGGGAGGCGTTGGCGGCGGGGTCGTGTTCACGCCGCTGATGATGGGCTTCACATCCATAGACTCCTTCGTCATCAGGGCGACCGGGCTTCTGGTGGCCATGGCCGGATCACTGGTTGCGGCCCGTCCCTTTCTCAACAGGGGGCTGGCGAACATGAGGCTCCTCCTCATGGCAGCGGTCCCCTACGCCGTCTTCGCCGTCATAGGCGCGATGCTGGCGGGCTACGTCAAGGCATCGGCGGGCGACACGGGGGAGGCCATAATCAGGCTGGTACTCGGCGGGCTCGTAATAGGTATAGCCTTCCTCATAATCTTCGGCGGCAGGAGGGTTGAGTACCCCGAAGTCAAGAATGTGGACGGCATCACCAAGAGGCTGGCGCTGGCGACGTCATACTACGAGCAGTCGCTGGACAAAGTCGTAAGCTACAAGATCGCGAGGGCGCCCGTCGGCATCCTGCTGTTCTGTTTCGTCGGGCTGATCTCAGGGCTCTTCGGCCTGGGAGCCGGCTGGGCCATGGTCCCCGCGCTGAACCTGGCGATGCTCGCACCGCTCAAGGTCGCGGCGGCCTCCAGCAAGGTCCTGATCGGGATCGGCGACACGGCCGCCGTGTGGCCCTACATGATGGACGGAGGCATCTTCGCGCTGTTCGCGGTCCCGTGCGTAATAGGCCTCGTAATCGGTACTATCATCGGGGCGAAGATAATGCTGAGGGTGAAGGCGGGCTTCGTCCGCTACCTCATAATAGCGGTGATGTTCGGCTCAGGGATAAAGCTGGTGCTCGACGGGATCAACAGACTCAGCTAGAAACCGGTGAGGTGCCATGGAGAGAGAAGAGTCTGCGGGAAGAGAATCGGCTCCAAAGCCGCCGTTTTCGGGCGTCATCTATGGCAGGATCTGCTACTGGTTTGTCATGGTCGGGATCCTGATCGCCGTGATCGGAATGGCCATGTACTTTGCCTCGGGCGGCTATTTCAACCAGCAGTGCCTGCTCGACAAGCTCTGGGACGGCGCGGACGTCGAGACCATCTGGGAGACGTGCGCGGGCGTGGAGAGCGTTCCCGGGGGACACTGGTACCTCAGCGCGCTGTCCCACGGTGACGTCGTGGCGACGCTGGGC
>CAZNMB010000115.1:2099-6463 GCA_964574095.1 uncultured Dehalococcoidia bacterium | reverse complement strand
CGTAGATGATCGGCCGGGCGTCCTCGTCCACTACCTTGAAGCCGAAGCTCACCGGCCCGGTGAGCTGGCCTCGAACGGCGGCGTACCCCTCCAGGCTCTCGCTGAGGAACCGGTGGTAGACCACCGAGTACTCCCCGCTCAGTGCGAACGTGCCGGGGTCCTCCATCCTCTCGGAATAGCCCGCGAGCCCCTCCTCAAACCGGGAGAGGCTGAAGGAGAGCTTCTCGATCAGCGGATCGACCGTGATCCCCGGGAAGTTCTGCGAGGCCTGGACGTACATGTCCTCGTGGAAGCTGACCTTGGGAAGCTGGGGCCAGAACGGGATGTCCAGACTGAGCGCGAGCCCGATGGCCTTCTCGACGTCGGTATGGGGCATGATGCCCATGGCGGTGGTCCTGCATTCTGCTTCGAGCGTCATTGCACTCCCCGCCGGCCGCGCTTCCTCGGGCGTGAGGCCGGACTCTTGCCCGGACAGTATAACCTGTGCGGGAGGGACTGGCGATGGGTTGGCGTCGTCGAGCGGACGCACTCGGGGGAAGAGGGTTCTCCGTATCGCGCCGGACGATGATCGGCGGACTACCGGGGCACGTACTTTACCGTGGCGTAGTCATAGTAGGTGGTCACGCCTGAGCTTCTGCCGGTGACGTACACGTCGCCCGCGGTATCCACGCCCATCGCGTAGACCTTGTCGTGGCCTCCCGCGGGACCGTCGTAGCGCGCCGCCCACAACTGGTTGCCGCCGGTGTCGTACCTGACCGTGGCGAAGTCGTAGCGGCCGCCGGCTCCCCGGCTCCAGCCACTGACACAGGGGTTTCCGAGGCTGTCCAGGGCGATGGCCCGGGCCGTGTCCTCGAGGTCTATCGGCCCGTTGTAACGCGCGACCCAGAGCCGGGTTCCGGTCCTGTCGTACTTCACGGTGGCGTAGTCCGCCTCGGTGTCGTTGCCCCAACTTGACCCGGTGACGTATATGTTGTCGAGAGGGTCCACGGCCATGTCGTATGAGCTGTCGTCTGCGTGTGCGGGACCGTCATACCTTGCGGCCCACGCCTGGACTCCGATGCCGCTGTACCTGATGGTGACGTAGTCTTTCCCCGCGTCGCCGGACTCGCTCCAGCCGGTCACGTAGATGTCGCCCCAGTGGTCCACGGCTATGCTCTGGGCCTGATCGTCGCCGTTGGCCGGGCCGTTGTAGCGAGCGACCCAGAGCTGGTTGCCCTCGGTGTCGTACTTGATGGTGACACAGTCCGCACCGGTGCCCGCGCCCCGACTTGAACCGGTGACGTAGACGTTGGACCATCCGTCGGTGACGAGGGCATAGGCCTTGTCCTCGCCGCCCGCGGGGCCGTTGTAGCGAGCGACCCAGAGCTGGTGACCCTCGCTGTTGTACTTGATCGTGACGCAGTCGGCGTCGGTGCCGTTGCCCTGGCTCCAGCCGGTGACATACACGTCTCCGGAGTAGTCGAGCGCGATCGCGTAGGCGAGGTCATAGCCGCTCACCGGGCCGTCGTACCGGGCACACCATAGCTGGCGTCCGGCGGGGTCGTACTTGATGGTGGTGAAGTCGGTTTCTGTGCCGTTGCCCGTGCTCCAGCCTGTCACATAGACATAGTCCGACTTGTCCACAACCATATCCAGGGCCCAGTCCTGGTCGCTCGCCGGGCCGTTGTAGCGCGTGACCCAGAGGGGGCGACCGGCGGTGTCGTACTTGATGGTTGCCCAGTCAGCCAGGGTGTGGTTGCCCCAACTGTAGCCGGTGACGCAGATGTTGCCCTGGCTATCCAGCGCCAGGGCCTGGGCGCCGTCGTCGTCGCCCGCGCCGCCGTCGTACCTCGAGACCCAGGCCTGCCCTATGGCTTGATCGCTGGTGGAGGTTCCAAACAGGCAGCAGCCCACGTTGACGGATGCGAGAGCGAGGAGAGCGATTGTGAGTACGAAGGCCGTCAAGTTGCGGAGCAGAGTTCGAGGCTGAATCAACATTACACCATAGGCAGCCGGCGCAGACAACCGGCCGAGCGGATACGGACGGACCTCACGCTTCTACCGATGCTACCAGTGCAGGCCGAAGCTGTCAATAGCTACCCGAAGAACCTTTCCCCTGTTCGGTGTCAGGGAGCTAGGAGGGCCGAAACCTCTCCTCGTGCACCTTGGACTCGTCGAATTCGGCGTCGGCGTGCTCCGGGTGCTCCTCGGCGGCATAGCCGACCGGTATCATGCACTGCACCCGGTACTCTTTCGGGATGCCGAGCAGCTCCCTGACGTAGTCCTCGGCCCCGCCATGCGAACCTTCAGCCTCGGCCACCTGGACGAAGCAGCTCCCCAGTCCCTGGTTGACGGCCTCGAGGAGGATGTGCTCGGCGCATATCGATGCGTCCTCCTTGAACCTTCTGCCCTTGGACGCGTCATAGCATACAACGACGGCGACGGGTGCGTCCTTAACGAAGAAGGAGTACGGGGTTGCCTCCGAAAGCGCCTTTCTGGTGCTCTCGCTTCTGACCACCACGAATTCCCACGCACGTCTCCCCCGCGACGAGGGGGCGAACATGGCGGACTTGAGCACCTCTTGCAGCTTCTCTTCCTCGACGTCACGGGCGTGATACGACCTGACGCTTCTGCGCTTCCTGATGACTTCCAGCATGGCGGGCCTCCCGTGGTTCAAGTGGCGGGCTGGCGTGAGCCGGGGGCCGTTCCCGCGGGTCCGTTCGGTCCTTGCCCTGTCCAGACCCTTCTCCTATAATTGCACCAACTTGTCCGCATGGGAGCGGCAAGACTGGTCGCCACCGAGAATATCATGGCGGTGTGGTGATGGGCAAGCAGGCTCTTGGCTTCAACCGGGCTCTGGCCGACATGGCTGCTGCCCTAAACTCGGAGATGACGCCCAGCGAGAAACTCCACCGGCTTGTGGCGTCGGCGGCGAAGGCGCTGGGAGTGCGCGGCTGCTCGTTGATGCTGCTGGACGCGCGCAAGAAGAGGCTCTTCCACACCGCGTCCCGGGGCTTGAGCGAGCGGTATCTGAGGAAGGGGTTTCTCGAGGTCGAGAAGAGCCTCAGTGAGGTCCTTGAGGGGAAGACTGTCGCCATAATAGACGTCGCCGCCGATCCCCGGCTCCAGTTCCGGGAGTTGGCGCAGCGGGAAGGGATCGTGTCGATCCTGGCGGTTCCCGTCTGGACGGAGCGGGAGATCGCGGGCAGCCTCCGTGCCTACAGCCGCACACAGCGCGAGTTCACGACTGCGGAGGAGCAGTTTCTCGTTGCTGCTGCCAGCCTCGTCGGGGTCGCGCTTGAACTGAGCCGCGCGGACAGCCGGGAGACTGCGCCAGCCGAGGCCGCGGAAGCCGCGTCCGACCCAGGCGCTCTCATGTCTCAGGTCAAGCAGTCCGCCTTTGCCCATCCGAGCGAGGAGGAGTTCGCGCGACTGCTCGACTTCTACGGCATCGAATGGGTGTACGAGCCCCGCTCCTTCGTGCTGGAGTGGGAGGGAAAAGCCCGGGAGATGTTCACCCCGGATTTCTACCTGCCCGCTCTCGACCTGTACGTGGAGATGACCACCCTCAAGCCCGGCCTCACGGCCGAGAAGAAACGCAAGGTCCGCCAGCTGCGGGAGCAGTATCCGGACGTAAACGTCAGGCTTCTCGCGCGGCGCGACTACGACCGGCTGCTGGCCAAGTACGGGCACGGTCCGCTGTCAGGCGCGAAGACCCGCGGCGTGGGGAAGGTCCTGCTGAGTGCTCCTAGGATTCAGAAGAGGGTCAGCGAGCTGGCGCGGGAAATCTCGAACGACTACGAGGGGCGCCGCCCGGTGCTGGTGGGCGTGCTCCGCGGCGTGTTCTGCTTCATGGCGGATTTGATGCGCTATGTCACCATCCCGGCGGATGTGGACTTCATGGCCCTGTCGTACTTCGGAGGCGGAGGCGGAAAGGCCGTGCGCGTCACAATGGATGTCGGCATTGATCTGCGGGGTCGCCACGTGATCTTGATCGAGGATATCGTGGACACGGGGATGACGTTGAGCTCCGTGCTGGGCCACCTGCGCGCGTCAGGTCCGGCGAGCCTGAGGGTCTGCACTCTGCTTGACAAGCGGGAGCGCCGGCTGGCGGACGTCGGGTTGGACTACGTTGGCTTTGAGGTGCCCGATGAGTTTCTCGTGGGCTACGGACTCGACTACCGCGAGGAGTACCGCAACCTGCCGTTCATCGCGCTGATGGAGGAGGGCCCTGTCGGGCTCGCCGGGGCGGACAAAAGGAAGAGCCCCGAGTAACCTTCCCAGCCTCTCTAACCCTCACCGCCCCCGGTCCCTTTGGTTTCCTACTCGTTTCCGACGCCGCGGGTCTGGCTCTTATGGCTGGTTCACCTACTCGAGGCCCATTT
>CAZNMB010000115.1:0-1999 GCA_964574095.1 uncultured Dehalococcoidia bacterium | reverse complement strand
AGGCTACAGGCGTCTTACAACCGGATTACAATGTGGACCGCGAAGCTGCCGGCCTCTTGCATCATTGCGTCGTCGTCGTATAATCGCCTCGGCTGCGGGCGCGCGGGATGACAAACGCAGTCGGCGCACGAGACAAAAGTCACTTACAGAGCGCACCTTCCGGCCTAGACTGGCGGCAAAAGGGTCGCAGGTGGTGTCGTCGACCAACGACCGTCGGTCGGGGACTCCGGGAGTGTGGGGAGGATGAAAGGGGGCGATGGTGATGTGGAAGCTCAAAGGTTGTCCGAAATGCCAGGGGGACGTGTTCCTCGAGAAGGATGTCAGCGGCTGGTACGAGCGCTGTCTGCAGTGCGGATACAACAGGGACATGGCCGTGGTTGTCGAGGTGAAGCAGCAGCCGTCCGGGAAGAAGAAGCAGCCGGCGTTGCAGCGCCGCTAGGCCGGCTGGAAGCGTGCCGCACGTAATGTGAACGGGGATGAGTCAAGGACCGTTGCGCCATGCGCAGCGTCTAGGCTCCATTGAAGCCCGCCGACGAGGCGGGCTTTTCTTTTGCCCCGGGCATGACGGGGCCGATTACTGCCACGCGCTCGTTGGTTCCGGCTGCCGCCTCGTGGACCTGACGCGGGTGCGCCCGGCGTTCCCGCCGGAACCTTTTTGACGCCGGCAGCGTCTAGGTAATCAGGAAGTTGATCACGCACCGGGGGTGAATCATGCGCTCGAAGGTATTCGTGGCGGTTGTATTTCTGTTCATCGCGGCGCTGCTGGGCTCTATGCTGCCCGGCTGCGCCGGCACCGCGGGGGCCGTGGAGAGCTACGTGGCCGTCGCTCCCAGGGTCCTGCAGGCCGGCAGCCAGGAGTCGGTTTCCCTGACCCTCTTCGGCCAGGGGGGACTGACGTCGGGAACTGTCGAGGTTGCCCTGCTGAAGGACGGGGAAGAGGTCGCGAAGTCATCGGGGTGGATCAGCGGCAAGGGAACGGTGGATATCCAGGTCCCCGCAGTCGAAGAGGGCGCGTACGAGATCAGGGTCAAGGGCGACGGCTTCGAGGACCGGGCCCAGGTCAGGGTTGAGAGCAACTCGCTGATCTTCATCGATACTGACAAGCCGATCTACAAGCCGGGACAGACGATCCACATGAGGACGATTACTCTCGATCCCGAGCTCAAGCCGGTGAGCGCGCCGGTCACCGTGGAGGTACTGGATGCGAAGGGGATCAAGATATTCCGCAGCGAGGTGAACACGGATGACTACGGCATGGCCGGTCTGGACCTGCCTGTGTCCGAGGAGCCGAACTTGGGGGTGTGGAAGATAACCGCGGAGTCCGGCAGCGGCGACACGGAGGTGGACGTGCGGGTCGAGGAGTATGTCCTGCCCAAGTACGAGGTCACGGTCGATCTGCCGAGCGAGTGGTTCCTGGTCACTGATCCGATCGTGGGCAGCGTGACGGCGGAGTACAGCTTCGGCAAGCCCGTGAGCGGCCAGCTCGTGGTGAAGGCCTCGAGGTACGTGGGGGAATGGGAGGAGTATGCGACCCTCACCAAGCAGATAGACGGAAGCGCCGATTTCGAGCTGCCCGCCGTCGGGTACGTCGCCGGTGTTCCCGCCGCCGGAGGGCTGGGCAACGTGATGCTGGAAGTGAGCGTGGTCGAGGATGCGACCGGCTACGCGGAAACCTCCACCGAGATGGTCACGGTGTCGAGCTCCGCTCTCAAGATCCAGATCATCCCCGAAGGCGTGGTGTTCAAGCCGGGACTGCCTTTCGATTTCCTGATCATAACCGAGACACCCGACAACCAGCCCGTGGACGCTACGGTTCATCTGGACATAACATACCTCAATGAGCAGCTTTCGGAGGAGGGCACCGAGAGCCACGAAGTCGATGCTGTCGGGGGCAAGGCGCTGCTCCAGGTGACTCCTCCCGACAAGAGCGTGGCTATGATCGTGGACGGCTTCGAGCTGTCGCCCGTGTCGTCGCGACCGCCGGCGCAGACATCGACGG
>CAZNMB010000114.1:0-6474 GCA_964574095.1 uncultured Dehalococcoidia bacterium | reverse complement strand
CATCAACAGCGCCCTGGAGGTGGACCTCACCGGGCAGGCGACCGCGGAGTCCATCGGCAAGACGTTCTACAGCGGCATCGGCGGCCAGGCCGACTTCATGAGAGGCACGGTCCTCGCCCCCGGAGGCAAGACGATACTCGCCCTCCAGTCAACCGCCCGCGACGGCGAGGTGTCGAGGATTGTGCCCTTCCTCAAGGAAGGCTCCGGGGTGACCCTGGGCCGGGGAGACATTCACTACGTCGTGACGGAGTACGGGATCGCCTACCTGCACGGGAAGAACATCAGGGAGCGGGCGATGGAGCTGGTATCGATAGCCCACCCCACGTTCCGGCCCTGGCTCGTGGAAGAGGCGAAGAAGCTGGGCCTGGTCTACGGGGACCAGGCGTTCATCCAGGGGAAGGGAGGAGAGTACCCGGAGGAGCTTGAGACCTACAGGACCACGAGGTCGGGGCTCGAGATGCTGCTGAGACCGACGCGGGTGAGCGACGAGCCGCTGTTGAAGGACTTCTTCTACTCCCTTTCGGATACCAGCCTGTACCGCAGATTCGTGTCCGTCCGGAAGGACATGCCCCACGAGATGCTGCAGCAGTTCGTCGTCGTTGACTACACGCGGGAGATGCAGGTGCTCGCCGTGATCCCGGAGGCGGAGAAAGAAGAGGTCATCGGCATCGGGTACTATGGCACAGACGAGGCCACACACACCGCGGATCTCGCGCTCGCCGTGAGGGACGGCTATCAGAACAGGGGAGTGGGCAAGGAACTGCTCTCCTACCTGACCTACCTCGCGAAGAACCAGGGCCTTCTGGGTTTCACCGCGGAAGTCCTGATGGAGAACCAGCCCATGCTCCACCTGCTGGAGAACATGGGGTTCGACATTCACAGGAGAGGCGGGGAGGGAGTGTACGACCTGAAGATGCTGTTCCGATGACGGCCGCCCGGCGCATGATGAGCCCCGCAGGGCTGCTCCCCGCGGGGCTCTTGAGATCTCTGCCTGTCGCGGCGCGTCCCGCTACTTCGGCGCCTGTGGCGGCGCCGGGTTCACAAGCCCGGCCGCCAGGTTCTTGGGCACGGCGTTCATCAGCTCGTCGAGCGTCCACTTGCCCTTCTTGGGCTGGATAGTCTTGATCTCCTGCGGCTCGGAATAGAGGGATATCTTGTCGCCGCTGGTCAGGAAGGTACAGCCGTTGATGCCGGCAGCCGCATCGGTGGCCAGGTAGACAACGAACGGGACCATGTCCTCCGGCTGCGGCAGCGAGAGCATGACATCCGCCCCCGGCGGCATCGCGGTCCCCGTGGCCTTGGCGCGCTCAATGGCCTCCCGAAGCTCGGGAAGGTCCGTAATCCGCGTGGCGGCACGCGGGCGAATGGCGTTGCAGGTCACCCCGTACTTGCCCATGTCCCGGGCAACCGTTCGGGTGAAGCCGATGACCCCCTCCTTGGCGGCGCTGTAGTTGGCCTGCCCCATGTTGCCCAGTCCCGCCTCGGACGAGGTGTTGATTATGCGCCCGCTTCTCTGCTCCCGGAATATGATGCAGGCGGGCCGGGTGCAGTTGAACACCCCGTAGAGGTCCACCTTGATGACGAGGTCCCACTCCTCGGGGCTCATCTTGAAGATCATCCGGTCCCTGGAGAGGCCGGCGTTGTTGACCAGGATGTCCAGCCTGCCGAAGGCATCGAGCGCGGTCTTGATGATCCTCTCTCCCCCCTCGGTCGAAGCCACATTCTCGTAGTTGGCAACCGCCTCTCCGCCCTTGCTCTTGATCTCCTTCACCACGTCATCCGCGGGGGACTTGGACAACCCGGACCCATCCGGAGCGCTGCCCAAATCGTTCACCACGACCCTGGCGCCTTCCTCGGCCATGAGTACGGCTTCAGCCCTGCCGATCCCTCGGCCCCCTCCCGTGATAACGGCGACCTTGCCCTTCAATCTGTCTCCCATGGTCTTTCTTGCCCTCCTTACGTCTTCTCGCTCAGGCGGCCGCCCGGCCCTTCGACCCGGCGAGGCCAGCCCAAGCTGAAAGGGGCCTCCACTCGCCCGGACGAGCAAAAGCCCTGACTATTATAGCATCAAGTGCGCTCCATGGCACTACCCGGGATATCACCATACTCGTGCTTGAGTTCTCGCCCCATCAGCTCCGCGATGCCCCGGCGCACGTCGAGGCCCTCGTGGAGCACGCGGTACACCTGCCGGGCGATCGGCATCTCAACCCCGTGCCGGTCGGCCAGCTTGAGCGCGGCGGCGGTCGCGGTGACGCCCTCGGCCGTGCCCGCCATCGAGGACTCAATCTCGTCCAGGGAGCGTCCCTTCGCGAGCTCCTGGCCGACGAAGCGGTTGCGGCTCAGCGGGCTGGCGCAGGTGGCCACGAGGTCGCCCAGGCCGGCGAGTCCGGCAAAGGTCATCGGGTTGGCGCCCGCCGCGACCCCGAGGCGCGTGATCTCGGCAAGCCCCCGCGTGATCAGGCCGGCCTTGGTGTTGTCGCCGAAGCCCAGCCCGTCAACCATTCCCGCGGCCAGCGCGACGATGTTCTTGAGCACTCCCCCAAGCTCCACGCCCACCACGTCCGTGTTGACATAGACACGGAAGACGGGCGACGCCATTGCCGCCTGCACCTTCGCCGCAACCGCCTCGTCGGCCGCCGCGACCACGGTGGTGGCGGGGAGGCCCTGCGCGATCTCGCGCGCCAGGTTCGGCCCCGAGAGCACGCACACGTTGCCGCGAAAGTCCTCGCCGATCTCCTCGCCGATGACCTCCGACATTCGCCTGGCGCTTTCGACCTCAAGCCCCTTGGCGACGCTCAGGACCATGGTGGAAGAGTCGATGCGCTCCCGAATCATGCCGGCGTGCTTGCGCACGTACCGGGCGGGGACGGCGATGATGACGAGCCCCGCGTCCTCCAGCGCCTCGTCGAGAGAAGCGGTCGCGCTCATTCCCTGAGGGAACCCGAAGCCCGGCGCATGCCGGGTGTTCTCCCGCTCCCGGTTCAGCGTCGCGGCCTCCTCCGGCGTCCGCGCCCAGAGCCTGACGCCGACTCCCTCGCGGGCGAGAATGATGCCGAGGGTGGTCCCCCAGGCCGTGGTGCCTATGACGGCCGTGGTCCGCATCGACCTCACGGGCTGCTCCCCTCCTCACCTCTCTTCTGTCCGAGCCTGTTCTCCGTGCCTGACAGCAGCTTGGAGATGTTACCCCGATGCCGGAAGAATATCAACGCTACCGCGACGGCGGTGTAGATGAGGTGCTCCACGGGCCCCCCGTGGCCGGCGGCGAACAGAATCCCCACAAAGACCACGCCGCTGAACGCGCCCACCAGCGAGCCCAGCGAAGCATAGCGACTCCAGGCCACAACGACCACAAACACCCCGAGCGCGGCCGCGGCCGCCACCGGCACCATAGCGAACACCCCTCCCACGCCGGTGGCGACACCCTTCCCCCCGCGGAACTTGAGAAACAGGGGCCAATCGTGCCCCACGACGGCCGCGATCCCGGCGGCCATCTCCGCGCCGGGGCTCCCTATCGTGTACCGCGCGATGAACACCGCGGCCGAACCCTTGAGCACGTCGCAGACCAGAACGACGGCCCCGGCCCTGGCGCCGACCGTGCGCAGCACGTTGGTGGTGCCGACGTTCCCGCTGCCATGCTTCCTGACATCGACTCCTCGAAGCTTGCCCAGCAGCAGCGCGAATGGGATGGAGCCGATCAGGTAGCCGCCGATGACAACCGCCGCGAACTCGATCAATCCCTGCCCTTTCGCTTGAAGATCAACTTCAGGGGCACGCCGGCGAAGCCAAAGCCCTGGCGCAGCCTGTTCTCCAGGTAGCGGTGATAGGAGAAGTGGAGCAGCTTGGGATCGTTCACGAAGAAGACGAATGTCGGCGGGCTGGCCTCCGCCTGCGTGACGTACGAGATCTTGAGCCGCCTGCCACGCACGGACGGCGGGGAGTGCTCGGCGACGAACCGGGCGATCTCGTTGTTCAGGGCGGCCGTGGGAATCCGTTTCTGTCTCTGCTGCGAGACGTCCTTAGCAGTCGGCAGGACTCCCTCCACGCCCGCCCCCGTCAGCGCTGAGACGAAGAGTATGGGCACGCCGGGGAAGAACCGGAGCCTCTGTTCGACCTCCAGCGCGCATTCGACAGCGTCGATGCCCAGCCCGCCTGCCAGGTCCCACTTGTTGACCACGACCACCATGCCCTTGACCGCCTGCTGGACGTAGCCCGCTATGTGGGCGTCCTGCGCGGCGACCACCTCGCCGGCCTCGGTCACAAGGATGACAACGTCGGCCCTCGAGATGGCGCGAAGGGTGCGCATGACGCTGTACCGCTCGATCCCGCTTTCGATCCGTCCCCGGCGGCGGATACCGGCCGTATCGATGAACACCACCGGTTCGCCGCCGTACTCAAAGAGGATGTCGATCGCGTCGCGGGTCGTTCCCGGGGTCTCGCTGACAATCGCCCGTTCCTTGCCGAGGATGGCGTTCAGCAGCATCGATTTGCCGACGTTGGGCCGGCCCACGATCGCGACCTTCAGCGCGTCCGGCTGCACCTCGGCCGGCGCCGGTGCGGGCAGCATCGCCGTCACCTCGTCCATGAGGTCGGACACGCCGGCCCCGTGGTGCGCGCTGATGGCGATCGGCTCGCCGATGCCGAGTTCATGGAACGCAAACGCCTCGGAGCGTCGCCGCTCGTTGTCCGCCTTGTTCACGGCGAGGACGACGGGCTTCCGCGATCGCCTGAGCGCCTCCGCCACCTCGGCGTCGGGAATCGTCACCCCTTCGATCACGTCCACCACGAACACGATGGCATCAGCCTCCCGGATGGCGGCTTCCGCCTGGTCCTGGACCTTCCGCCGGATACCGGACTCGGGCCTGGGCTCAAGCCCTCCGGTGTCGATCAGGGTGATGTCGCGATCGCCCCACGTGATATCGGCGTAGACCCGGTCGCGGGTGGTGCCCGGCAGGTCCTCCACGATGGCAAGGCGCGCGCCCACGAGTTTGTTGAACAGCGTTGACTTGCCGACGTTGGGCCGGCCCACGATCGCGACAATAGGCCTGGTCACGGCTTGCCCTTCTCCAGAGAGCGGGCCCGCTCGTGCGCCGCCAGGGCCTGCTTCCACCATCCCAGCCGTTCGAGGGACACGCCCTTGGCGAGCCATGCATGGGCAAGGTCCGCCTTGTAGAGCAGCGCCTTCTCGAAGCAGGCGGCTGCGGCCTCGTGCCGCCCCATGTCGCCAAGGGTCTGCCCCTTCCCCAGCCATGCCTCGGCGAAGTCCTGCCTGGAGTCGATGGCCTTGTCGAAGCAGGGAAGCGCCTCCCCGTGCCGGCGGAGCATCATCAGCCCCAGCCCCTTCCCCAGCCACGCCGTGGCGAAGCCCTGCCTGCGGCGAAGCGCCTCTTCGAAGCTCGCGATGGCCTCCCGTTGGAGGCCGAGCATCAGTTGCGCCGCGCCCTTGCCCAGCCACGTATCCGCATCCTGCAGGCCCCGGCCCAGCGCCTCCGTGAAACAGGGCAGCGCCTCTCCGTGCCGGCCGAGGTTCCCCAGCGCGATCCCTTTGTTGTACCACGCCTCGGCCAGTTCGGCCTTGTGCACCAGCGCCTCGTCGAAACAGGGCACGGCTTCAGCGTACCGGGAGAAATGCAGGAGGGCCAGGCCCTTGTTGTACCACGCCTCGGCCAAGTCAGGCTTCCGGCGAAGCGCTTCTTCGACCAGCTTCAGCGCCTGATCATGCTTGCCCTGCATGGCAACGGCCGCGGCAAGCGAGGACAGGCAGATACCCTGGATGCTCTTCTCTCGTGTGGCTGCCGCCTTGTGAGCCTCCCGGTACGCGGACTCCGCGCTCGTGAAGTAGCCCCCTCGGAACTTGGCATCGCCGTTGCCGAGAAGGACGAATGCCGTGAGCAGGCGGTGCTCTTCCTCGGGCAGCTCCGTACCGCGCTTCCGCGCGGCGCTCTCGGCGGGCTCCGGCGCGGCATCGTCCACCGAAATGTCGGGGATGCCTACCTTCTCCAGGACAGCCCTGACCCCGGCGTCCGCCTGGACTTGCTCCAGTGCCCCGTCGAGGTAGGACGTGTGCCCGGACTCGAGAGGCAGTGACAGCCCTGTCTCGTGATAGGCCACCTTCGCCCCGCCGGCAGCGAACGGTGTCGCCGAATCGTCGCCTCCCGCAGTCCTTCCCCGGGACAGGATGTTCTTCGCTTTGTCTGCGAACCAAGCCATTGGCGAAGCTCCAGCGGAAGAGCCGTCACTTCCTGAGAAGTGCCGCGAGTATGGCCTTCTGGACGTGCAGCCTGTTCTCTGCCTGATCGAAGACGACCGAGTGCGGCGAGTCGATCAACCCGGGAGCGACCTCCTCGCCGTGGTGGGCCGGGAGCGGGTGCATGAGTATGGCATCCGTGGCGGCCAGGGACAGAAGGTCTTCCGTGATCTGAAACCCGGCGAAGTCGCGGCGGCGCGCGGCGGCCTCGCCTTCCTGCCCCATGCTCG
>CAZNMB010000113.1:0-6527 GCA_964574095.1 uncultured Dehalococcoidia bacterium | reverse complement strand
TCCGGATCACCTCCCCCCTGGATAATGCGTTGGTCTCCCAGGCGATCACGGTTGAAGGCTATGCCACAGATGAGTTGTGTGCGGAGCAGTATCTCTACATAGTTGTTGAGTACGGAGGGCGATGGTGGCCTCAGTATTCGCAAGTCACGCCCGGGTATTCGTCGAGTAGCAAGACATGGGAATTCTACACTCCCGTCGGCGTCGGCCTGGTGGAAGATGCTGGGAAATCGTTCGCCGTAAGAGCAATATAGGTTGACAAAACAGTGCACCAGTACCTTCAAAGCTGGTTTCAGGGATCTGAGTGGATTGGAATCCCTATTACTGAGCTGAACCAACGGGGACAAGCAAGAATCTGCGACAGCATTCTGGTGACGCGACGCTAACACAAATAGTCGCTGCCAAGCACGTTGCCCTCCTCAGGGGCGAAGAGGAACTTGGCCGCTTGCTTGCAGTCGTGTACAACATTGGCACTAGATGGGGCCTGATTCCGTGCGAGCTACAATTCGGCCCTATTCCACTATCGTCAGAGCGCTGAACCACTACGGGCTCAACACTAGCGCAAGTCGTGCAGGGACCAAGTCTTTCACAAGCTTCTGGATAGTGTCAACAACGTCGACTGCCAGGGGCCCACAGCGCTGAGTGTGAAAAGGGGGTGATGCTCAAGAGCATCCGACGCCATCAAACTCCCGTGTCCGCGCCGGAAAGCGGCACCCCTGACGCTTCCGTATTTGACAATGTGCGTCCGCGGGTGCTATCTTAGAGTCAGTGGGAGACTCAGTACCGCACCCCGGAAGGAGAACGGCATGAAAGAGAAAGTCGAGGCAGCCCTCGCTCAGATAAGGCCTCACCTGCAGGCGGACGGCGGGAACGTTGAACTGGTGGACGTGACTGACGGCGTCGTGAAGGTGAAGCTGACCGGGGCTTGCGGCGGATGCCCCATGGCGGCCCTGACAATGCAGGGGGGCGTGGCGAGAGTCATAAAGCAGCAGGTCCCCGAGGTCAAAGAGGTTATCGCCGTCTAGCCCGGCATGACGCCGGTGCCGTCCCCCGGCACCGGTCGAGGTCCGTGTCTCAGTCCGCCTTCTCCAACTCAAACGTCTTGTGCAGCGCGCGCACGGCGTCCGCAACTCTCGATTCCGCGACGATACACGTTATCCTTATCTCGGAAGTCGTTATCAGCTCGATGTTGATCCCCGCTTCGTAGAGTGCCCGGAACATCCTGGCGGCATACCCGGGCGCGCTCTGCATCCCGGCCCCCACAATGCTCACGCTCGCCAGCGCCGAATCGCTCGTGAATTCGCGGGCCCCGATGGACTCGATCACCGGTTCAACCACCTTCGCCGCCTTCCTGAGGTCGCTCCTGGCTACCGTGAAGCTCAAGTCCGTGATCCTCTCAACGCTGGCATTCTGAACAATCGTATCGACACTGACGTTGGCCTTCGCCAGGGCGTCGAAGATCGCGCTGGCAACGCCCGGCTTGTCGGGAACGCCGAGCACGGTCACCTTGGCGATGTTGGCATCGTGGCATATCCCCCGCACCTTGTTGGCAACTTCCATTCGAACACCTCCGTGGATAAGCGTGCCCGGTTTGTCGCTGAAGCTGGACGCGACCAGGATCGGCATTCCGTACAGCTCTCCGAGCTCCACGGCCCGCGAATGCATCACCTTGGCCCCGTAGGATGCCAGCTCCAGCATCTCCTCGTATCCTATCTCGTCAAGTCGTCTCGCGTCCGGCACTATCCTGGGGTCAGCGGTGTACACGCCATCGACATCCGTGTAGATCTCGCACCTGCCCGCCCCCAGGCCCACGGCCAGCGCCACCGCAGTCGTGTCGGACCCGCCCCGACCCAGAGTCGTGACGTCCATCTCCTTGGTCATCCCCTGGAAACCGGCGACGATCACGATCCTGCCGGCACCCAGCTCCCTTCTCATTCGATCAGGATCGACGCGGGTTATCCGCGCGCGGGTATACGTGCTGTCCGTGGCTATGCCTGCCTGTGCACCGCTCAGACTGATGGCCTCCGCGCCCATGGACGTCAGCGCCATGGCAAGCAATGTGCTGGACACCAGCTCGCCCGTGGCAAGAAGCGCATCCATCTCCCTGTCGTCCGGCTGCTCCGAGACCTGATACGCCAGCTTGATCAGGCTGTCGGTCGTCTTCCCCATCGCCGAGACCACTACCACGACCTGGTCTCCCTGTTCTTCGGCCGCGATCGCCCGCCGCGCCACGTTCCTGATCTTCTCCGCGTCCGCGACGGAGCTGCCGCCATACTTCTGCACAACGATAGCCATCGTCCGCCCCTATCCTCCTACTAGTCTTTGCATAATCCGATATCCGTCCTCCAGGAGAACACCTGTCATCCCGGCGTCGGCCTCGGTCAGTCTCCGGCCGGCGCTGTCCCTTGCTCCGGGCCCCCACAGAAGGAACGGCACCGGGTCCGGCACATGGGTCCTGACCTCAATCGGCGTGGCGTGGTCCGGCATTACCAGAACGCGGACCTCGTCCCCCGCCCGGGACAGAATGCGCCCGATGACCTGCTCATCGATGCGCTCGATAGCATCGATCTTGTCGTCGATGCTTCCCGCGTGGCCGGCTTCGTCCGGGGCCTCAACGTGAATGAAGACCAGGTCATCTTGACTCAGCGCCTCCAGCGCTCCCGCGGCCTGCGCCGCATAGTCGTTATCGAGCCCGGCCGTGACTCCCGCGATGTCCAGGTTCCGCACACCGGTCATCCTGGCCAGCCCGCGGAGCAGGTCAACGCCTGACGTCATCGCGGCATCCAGCCCATAGACCTCCCGGAAGGGCGGCAGTTCCGGCACCTCCCCGCTGCCCCAGAAGAGCCAGATCATGGTGGCAGGGACCTCCCCTCTGGACTCCCGCGCCCTGTTGACCGGATGATCGCGCAGCGCTGCCACCGATCGCTCCATCAGGTCCCTGAGCAGCTCGCACCCGTCGCCGCGGGGGAGATAGCCGGCGAACTCTCTGCCGGGGATGTCATGCGGCGGAGTGCAGGTCGCCCCCAGCAGGTCGTCACGTCCCTTGATCTTGCAGATGTTCCGGTAGCCAACGCCGGGATAGAATTTGACCGAGTCATCCCCCAGGCTCTCATTCAGTGCGTCGATCAGGGCCCCGGCCTCGGTTGAGCTGATCTGCCCCGCGCTGTAGTCGAACATGCGGCCGTCGCGAACAGCCACCAGGTTGCAGCGGAATCCTACCTCGCCGCGCGCTATGGGAATGCCCATGCTGATAGCCTCGATGGCGCTCCTGCCTCCGTAGTACACCCTAGGGTCGTAGCCCATTATCGACATGCACGCGCAGGCGCTGGACGGCTCCATGCCCGGGGGCACCGTACGGGCCAGCCCGAGCTCGCCTCCGGCCGCCATGCGGTCCAGATTCGGCGTCCGCGCCAGCTCCAGACAGGTCAGCATCCCCCTGTAAGGAAGCACCCATCCCGATGCGCCGTCGATTATGACAACACAGTATTTCATGACCTATCAAGTATAGCGACCGTGGGATGCCACTTCAAGAAAGGCCCTCTCGATCCTTCACCGCCTCTTCATCCGTCCACCGGGCGCCGTTCAGGCCGCCATGGACCCTGAAGAAGGGGCGCTCTCGCTGCATCCCCGGTTCCCGCGGAGCCGGCTGCCGCCTGCAAGCATTGATTTGCAGTTGGACAGTGGCTATACTAGCGAAACCAAAGCCAGGGGGGAGGTGAGAGAGTGTCGGAGATGGAGATCGGCCGCGTGGGCACCTTCTTTGCCCGACCCGTCGTCGCCGGCATCGATCTAACCGCAGGTCTCAAGGTGGGCGACACGGTCCATATCAAAGGGCATACGACGGACATCGAGGTCAAGGTGGAGTCAATGCAGGTCAACAACGCGGACGTCCAGGAGGCCGGTGCCGGCGCTTCCGTGGGCATCAGGGTCCCCGATCGAGTGCGTCCCGGAGACCACGTCTACAAGGTCACGTAGGCGAAGGCTGAACTGGACCCGAGGGGCTCCCCCGTTTCCGGTGCGTGGCTACTTGGGACTTCCTATGGCCTTGGACAGGCTGGCCATCTCGATAGCGTGCGCCGCAGCCTGCGAGCCGTAGTTCCCCGCCTTCGCCCCGGCCCGCTCGATCGCCTGCTCCAGCGTATCGGCTGTGATCACACCCAGGATCACCGGCAGTCCCGTGTCCAACCCGACCTTCGCGATGCCCTTGCTCACTTCCGCGGCGATGTAGTCAAAGTGAGGCGTGCCGCCGCGGATCACGGCCCCGAGGCAGATGACCGCATCATACCGTCCCGACTCAGCCATCTTCTTGGCGATGAGCGGGATCTCGAATGATCCCGGGGTCCAGGCAACGTCGACGTCCTTCTCCTTCACCCCGTGGCGGGACAGCATGTCCTGCGCCCCTTCCAGAAGCCTTCCGGTCACGAAGTCATTGAACCGCGACACCACGATCCCAAACCTGAGTCCGTCACCCAGGAGCTTGCCCTCGTAGGTCTTCGCCGCCATTGGCCTCCTCCTACTTTCATTCACCGATGTTCAGCAGGTGCCCCATCTTCTTCCGCTTGGTCTCCAGGTACTTGGCGTTCCGCGGATTGGGCTTGGCCTGGATGGGGACCGTCTCCACAACCTGCAGCCCATACCCCTCAAGCCCGATCACCTTGCGCGGGTTGTTCGTGAGCAGCCTGATATTGCGCAGGCCGAGGTCGGCCAGGATCTGCGCGCCGATGCCGTAGTCCCGGATGTCGCACTCGAATCCCAGCGCTTCGTTGGCCTCCACGGTGTCCATGCCCTCGTCCTGGAGCGCGTATGCCCGGATCTTGTTGTGCAGGCCGATGCCGCGGCCTTCCTGCCGCATGTACAAGAAGACTCCGCGGCCCTCATCCGCGATGGCCTTCATGGCCAGATCGATCTGGTCCCCGCAATCGCAGCGCAGGCTGTGGAACACGTCGCCCGTAAGGCACTCGCTGTGCACCCGAACCAGGGCAGGTTCGTCGCCCCCCAGATCGCCCCTCACCAGAGCGACATGCTCGTCGGGGTCGATGTCGCTCCTGTAGGCAACGGCCTTGAAATCCCCGAACTTGGTCGGCAGGCTGGCCTCGGCGACCCTCCGCACAAGCTTCTCGTTCAGCCGGCGGTACGCTATGATCTGCGCGACACTGACCACCTTCATACCATGGCGTGTGGCCAGCGACTCCAGCTCCGGCAGGCGCGCCATCGTGCCGTCGTCGCTCATCACCTCACACACGACGCCCGCCGGGTACAGCCCCGCTATTCTCGCCAGATCGACCATGGCCTCAGTATGCCCGGCGCGCACCAGGACTCCCCCCGCCCGGGCGCGCAGCGGAAACATGTGCCCCGGTCGCGACAGGTCTTCCGGTTTGGTGGCCGGATCGATAAGCGTCTTCACAGTCACCGACCGGTCCCGCGCCGATATGCCCGTGGTCACATTGTGTTTCGCGTCAACCGGCACCGTGAACGGACTGGCAAACTTCGAGGTGTTCTCCTGCACCATCAGCGGAATTCGCAGCTCGTCCAGCCGGTCGCCCGTCATGGCCACGCATACCAGGCCCCGGCCCTCTCTCGCCATGAAGTTGATCGCTTCCGCGGTAACCTTCTCCGCCGCGAAGCAGAGGTCGCCTTCGTTTTCCCTTCCCTCGTCATCGACGATGATCACGAAGTGGCCCGCCTGTATCTCCTCGACTGCTTCCTGTACTGTTGCCAGTGCCATACTTCTCCCCTGACTCACGAGGCCAAGAAACCGTGCTCGGACAGGAACTCCGGCGTTATGCCCGATCCGCGCTCCCCTTTCAACCTCTCGACGTACTTGGCTATTATGTCAACCTCAAGGTTGACCACGCTGCCGGTCCCCTTCTGCGACAGGGTGGTGCTCCTGAGCGTCTGCCCGACCAGCGATACTGTGAACGAGCCGGAGTCGCAGGACGCAACGGTGAGGCTGACGCCGTCCACCGCTATGAATCCCTTCTCGACCACGTACCTCGTGATGTCCGGGCGCGCGCGCACCTTCATCAGGACGGCCTCGCCCTCGGCCTTCATTGAGACGATCTCGCCGGTATCATCCACGTGCCCCTGAACGAAATGTCCACCGAAGCGACCATCGGCCGCCACAGCGCGCTCCAGATTCACGCCCTGTCCCGGCCGCAATGACCCGATGTTCGTGCGCCGCAGCGTTTCCGGCATGACGTCCACCGAGAAGTCAGCCTCCCCGACAGCCGTGACCGTCAGGCACGCTCCGTTCACGCTGATGCTGTCCCCAACCTTCGTCCCCTTAACCACCTCCGTTGCCGCGACAGCAAGCCGGTCCCGCCGGACCGCCCTGACCTTCCCTACCTCCTCGACAATCCCCGTGAACATCTCTCCCTGCGCGCACGCCGCCCGGCTGCCAGCACCTGGGTGCTCGCGCACAACTGCCGGGCTAGGGTAATTCTACCATCTCGCTCCAACAGGCGCAACTTGGGACACGTGTGAGGGCCGCCCCCGACCTGTGGCGGGCGGCCCTCAGCTCGCTTCTCGAC
>CAZNMB010000112.1:0-6542 GCA_964574095.1 uncultured Dehalococcoidia bacterium | reverse complement strand
TGCCGGCAAAGAAGAGATCACTCTCGAGGAATATCTGGCCGTCAGTAATTGAAATCACATTGGTCGGAATATAGGCCGACACGTCGCCGGCCTGAGTCTCGATGATCGGCAGCGCCGTCAGCGAGCCTCCGCCCATTTCATCGGAAAGCTTCGCGGCGCGCTCCAGCAAACGGGAATGCAGATAGAAGACATCTCCGGGATAGGCCTCGCGTCCCGCCGGGCGTCGCAGGAGCAGTGAGATCTGCCGGTAGGCCCAGGCGTGCTTGGAGAGATCGTCGTAGATCACCAGGGCATCGCCGCCCTTCTCCATGAACGCCTCGCCAAAGGCGCAACCCGCGTAGGGCGCCAGGTACTGCAACGCGGCGGACTCCGACGAGTTGGCCGCCACCACGATGGTGTGCTCCATCGCGCCATGCTCCTCGAGCGTGGCAACGACCTGGACCACCTTCGAGGCCTTCTGGCCAATGGCGACGTAGATGCACACCAGGTCGCCGCCCTTCTGATTGATGATGGTGTCAAGCGCGATCGCCGTCTTGCCGGTGGAACGGTCGCCGATGATGAGCTCGCGCTGGCCTCTTCCAATGGGGATCATGCTGTCGATGGCCTTGATGCCCGTCTGTACGGGGGTGTCAACCGACTTGCGCAGCACGACGTTCGGCGCGACGATTTCGATGGGCCGCATGCTCTGATAGCTTATCGGGCCCTTGCCGTCGATGGGCTGGCCGAGCGGGTTGACGACACGCCCGATCATTCCCTCGCCGGCTGGCACCTCCACGATGCGGCCGGTGCACTTCACCTCGTCGCCCTCTTTGATCTGAGAGTACTCACCGAGAAGGATGGTCCCGACGCTGTCTTCCTCCAGGTTGAGCGCCAGGCCGATAACACCATGCGGGAACTCAAGCAACTCGTTGTACTTGACGCCCGAGAGTCCGTGGATGTGAGCGATGCCGTCGCCAACCTCGACGACGGTGCCGACGTCGACTTCGCTGACCACGGCCCCGAACTGCTCAATCTGCTGCTTGATTACGTATGCGATGTCTTGAGCTCGTGCCATCTGCGTACTCCTTTATGCTGCCTCGACCAGTCTCTTCCTGAGGGCCTCGAGTCTGGCCCTGGTGCTGCCGTCCAGCAGCTTGTCGCCGATCCTCGCGACGAACCCGCCGATGATGGCAGGGTCTACTTCAGTGTCCACGGACACGCGCTTGCCGGTCAGGGCGGCCAGGTGCTGCGACAGCCTTTCCTTGTCCTGGTCATCTAGTGCCACGGCGGTGGTCACCGTGGCATGCTCCAGCCCCTCGTGGGCATCGGCCATCCGATTGAACTCGTCCCGTACCTGCTCCACAACGGCCAGCGACTGCCTGGACACGAGCAGGTAGCAGAGGTTGAGGGCAAGCTGGCTGAGCCCCGGCAGGCACTTGCCGGTCAGGTCCTTCTTCCTCTGGAAGCTGAGCTTCGGGTCCTCGAGGAGAGCCCTCAACTGCTGGTCGCTCAAGGTAGCAGCGATTGTATCCAGCTCGGAACGCCACTTGCCGACCTCGTTCTTCTCCAGAGCAATCTGGAACACCGCCTGCGCGTATCGCTTGGCAGAAGCGCCTGTCGCCACTAGCCCTCCTTCTTAAGGGTCCTGCTCTCTCGCAGGGTTTCCTCGATGAGCCGCCGGTGTGCTTCCTTGTCGAGGGCCTTGTTGATCACTTTCTCAGCGGCCAGGATTGCCACGTCAACGAACTCCCTGCGCAGTTGGGCAATCGCCTCCTCGTTCTGCGCCTCGATCTCGCCGCGTGCCTTGGCCACGATCGCCTCCGCGTCCTGCTTGGCCTGCTGGCGCGCTTCCTCCCTCAGGCGCTCCCCGATCTGCTCCGCCTGTGCCACCACATCCTGGCCCTGTCTGCGCGCTTCCGCCAACTGGTCCTGCACCAGCTTCTCGGTCTTCGCCGTCTGCTCCTTGACGTACTCAGCCTGCTCCATGCTCTCCTTGATGCGGCCTGATCGCTCATCGAGCATTCGCGTCACGGGCTTGTACGCGAACAGGAGCAGGACCGCCAGCAGTATGCCGAAGCTGATGAACTGACCCAGCAGGCCATGCCAGTTAATGCCGAGCTCCTCAGCCGCGTTGCAACTGCTCAACAGCAACATGAGCAGCACGATCGTTATGGCAAGGCCAACACGGTACTTCATTGTGCGACTCCCTTTCTCTTGTCTCAAAACGGCCGCCCTTGGATCGAACCAGCGCCAGGCGCTGGCTCTCTCGCTACGACGATTGAGAAGCCTAGGTCGCGAGTTGGAGTACCCACAGCATGGCAACGCCGACCACGACTGCCGCCACTATGACTCCAATGAGGAGTACCGTTGAAGCGATAATCGCAATGAATGGAGGTAGACCTTCGTCTTGCATAACTCCGCCTCCCTAGAACTCCTAGCCTAGAGCATGCCCAGAATGATAGCGATGATCAGGGCATAAATCCCGATGGCCTCTGCGAAGGCGATGGCGAGGATCATGTTGGTCATGATCGGGCCCCTGGCCTCCGGGTTCCGGCCCAGTGCCTGCATCGCACCGTAGCCCAGGATCCCGATTCCCACGCCGGGTCCCAGGGCACCAAGGCCCATGGCCAGTCCTGCGCCCAGGTACTTGAAGACATCGCCCGTGATATCCATTCCAGCCCTCCTTACGTATTCCTAGTCATGATGTTCGTGTTCGTGGGGAGTGACTGCCAGCGTGGCGAACACGAGGCTCAAGCCGGCGAATATCAGCGCCTGGATAGCGCCCAGGAGCGTTTCCAGTCCGTAGAAGGGGACCGCAACGAGCCATGGCACGAGGAATGCCATCATGAGGAGCAGGACCTCGCCAGCGGTCATGTTGCCGAAGAGACGGAAAGTGAAGCTGATGATGCGGACGAACTCGCTCAACAGCTCCAGCCCGCCCACGAAAACGTCGATGGCGCCGTAGAAGATACCCCCGAAGGCAGACTTGACGCGGCCCCGGAGGAGCAGCCCGAATGCCCCGATCAGTTGACCGTATCTGAAGAACTTGCCGGCATAGGAACGGGCGCCGATCGCGGTGATGCCCCAGTACTCAACGGCGATGAACGACACCAGCGCGAGCATCAGCGGCACGTTGATGTCGGTGTTGGCGGGCCTGAAGATGGCCGTGTGCACCAGGAACCCGTCGTATTGGGGAAAGACAGAACCTGCTATGGAGTTGAGCAGCGTCGTGGTCGTGCCGTTCTCCCCCCAGCCAATAGCATTGTAGAAGGGCAGAAGTCCCATCCAGGCGTTGGTGATGACGAATAGAAAGATGGTCGCGAGGACCGGCAGGAACCGGCGGCCGTTCTGCTCTCCGGCCACGCCCTGGAAGAAGTTGAGCAGGGTCTCGACAATGGTCTCGCACAGGTTCTGCAGGCCCGAGGGCACGAGTTTCATCTTCCGGGTGCCGAAGAAGAATAGAAGCCCGAGGACCACCAGCGTCATCAGGGACGTGATCAGCGTGTTCGTGAACCAGATCGGCCCGAGCTTGAAGAAGGGTGGGGGTATGTGGGTTGCCGCCTCGGCGGTCTCGACTGCTTCCGCGCCGGACGTGTCCGTTGCGTGAACGTCCTCGCCGTTGGCGACCTCGGCGGTGGCGTCGGGGCCGTAGTTCGCGGAAAGGTGGACCTCCGGCTGCGGGACGGGGAAGAACATCGCCCCGATCACCATCAGACCAAAAACAAGGATGATACCGACTACCACCTTGCTCCTGAGTCCTAGTTTCGGCACGAGTTCAGTTTTCCTTGGCTCTCTCTTAGTCGTCCGATGAGGCTTCCTTGAGCATCCGGTATGTTCCGTAGAACGCCACCGTCAGTCCCAGAAGCAGGCCGACGATGGTGAGTATCGCCTCAGTCCCGCTGCCGTCCAGCTTCTGTCCCAGCCACCGCCCCGCGAATGCAAACCCCGCAACGCATATCCCGATGTACCAGCCGATCCCTATCAGTCTGAATACAGCCGCCCGCTTGCGACTCATCACCCTGTGAATTCTATCACAGGGTACTATAGCATACAAGAAACGGGGCGGTCAAGCCTCCTTTGTGATTTTTTTTACAAACCGCCAACAAGCGGCGGATCACCCGTTGCCAGCGTCCTGCAACGCCTCGTGCCCCATCGATGCATGGCGCCGGTCACTCCGCGAGGGAGTTGATGACCTGCGGTATGCAGTACCTCGCGATGTCGCGCCTCCCGCCCCCGCAGAGTATGGCCACCAGCCGGCCCCCGCAGACGCCATCGGCCGCGCTGCGGGCAATCGCAGCTATTCCCGCGTGGCACTTGGGGGACAGCCCCTTGCTTCCGTAGTCGCCGCTTGTGGCGTCGTAGCCGAACTCCCAGAATATGATCTCCGGCTTGAACTCCGCTATCCGGGGGATGAAGGCCGCCTCGAGTGTCGCCAGGTACTCCCGGTCGGAGACGGAGCAGGGGATGGCGATGTCCACGTTTGTGCCGTCGTCGTGGTCATAGCCGCAGAGGCACATGTGCAGGACATCGGAATCATCCCGGAATATGTCCCTGGTGCCGTCCCCGTGATGAGCGTCCGTGTCCAGGATGGCGAACCTCGTGGCGCCGAACCGGTGCCTGAGGTGCGCGATGGCCAGGGCGGCGCCGTTGAAATGACACCCGCCGCCGAAGTAGTCGCGCCCGGCGTGATGGTCGCCGGTCCCGGTGAAGACAAAGGCGTTGTCTATCTCGCCGCGCCGGATCGCCTCCGCGGCCTGCACGGTGCCGCCGGTGGAGTAGAGCGCGGTCTCGTAGTACGGGGTGCGTTTCACCTGCTCGATCATGCGGGGGGTGTGCACGCGGAGGAGCAGTTCCTCGGCAACGGGCTTGAGCTCGTAGAAGGCCTCGTAGAAGCTGATGTTCTCCCTGCTGAGAATGCCCTCGAGCTCTTCGGGGAAGTCGCTCAGCCTCTCTCCGATGAGGTAGAGGAAGAAGATGCCCGTACGTTTCAACCGCGACCCTTTCGGCGGCTGCGTGTGGCGCGCTTTATCACGGCGTCCCTGTACGCCCGTGCGAAGCCGCGCCCGTGCTGCCGCATCTTCTCTCTCCTGGTGCGGAGCTTGTCCTCGCGCCGCTCCTGCCGCGTCCCGTGGTCTTCCTGCGCTCCCACTTCGACGTCTACCTCTATACGAGCGACTTTCGCAGGTCCATGATCTGGTCTCTGATCAGGGCCGCCTTCTCGTACTCCAGGTTTCTGGCTGCGGTCTTCATCTGCGACTCGAGGCTCTTGATGAGGCGCGCGATCTCATCCTTGGGGATAGCGGAGTCAACGGTGTAGGGCGCGCGTGTCTCCGCCACGGCCTTGAGCTGATCGGTGATGCCCTTGATCGCCTTTCTTATGCCCTGGGGAGTGATGCCGTGCTGCTCGTTGTAGACCGTCTGTATGGCGCGGCGGCGGTTGGTCTCGTCGATGGCCCTCCGCATGGAGTCGGTGATGGTGTCCGCGTACATGATCACGTGCCCCTCGATATGGCGTGCCGCGCGGCCCATGGTCTGGATGAGCGAGCCCTCGGAACGCAGGTAGCCCTCTTTGTCGGCGTCGAGGATGGCGACGAGGCTGACCTCGGGCAGGTCCAGGCCCTCGCGCAGCAGGTTGATGCCGACCACGACGTCGTAAACTCCCAGCCGGAGATCGCGCAGAATCTCCACTCTCTCCAGTGTGTCGATCTCGGAATGGAGGTAGTGCGTCTTGACTCCCATTTCGATCAGGTAGTCGGCCAGGTGCTCGGCCATCCTCTTGGTCAGCGTCGTGACGAGGCAGCGCTCGCCGCGGCCGGTGCGGGTGACGATCTGGTCGAGCAGGTCGTCGATCTGACCCCGGCTGGGCTTGACCTCGACGGTGGGATCGAGCAGGCCTGTGGGCCGGACGACCTGCTCGACGACCTGCGCGCTGTGCTCGTACTCATATGGGCCCGGAGTGGCCGAGACGTAGACTGCCTGATCGACCAGATGGTCGAACTCATCGAAGGTCAGCGGCCTGTTGTCCATGGCGGAGGGAAGCCTGAAACCGTGCTCCACCAGCACGTCCTTGCGCGCGCGGTCACCATGATACATGCCTCTGACCTGGGGCAGGCTCATGTGCGACTCATCAACGAACAGCAGGAAGTCGTCGGGGAAGTAGTCGATGAGCGTCCACGGGCGGCTTCCCGCGGGGCGGCGCGCCAGATGGCGGGAGTAGTTCTCGATCGCCGAGCAGTACCCGACCTCGCGCAGCATCTCAAGGTCGTACCTGGTGCGGGCCGCCAGCCTCTGCGCCTCGACGAGCTTTCCCAATCTATTGAACTCAGCGAGGCGCTCCTCCAACTCGGCCTCGATGTCGGCAATGGCCGCGAGCAGGTTCTCGTGGGAGGTGACGAAGTGCTTGCCCGGGTAGATGTCGATGCGGTCGCGCTCGGCGAGGATCTCGCCCGTGAGCGGGTCGATCTCCAGGATAAGCTCGATCTCGTCGCCGAAGAACTGGATGCGCACCGCGAGCTCCTCGTAGGCGGGCTGTATCTCCAGCGTGTCGCCGCGGATGCGGAAAC
>CAZNMB010000111.1:0-6544 GCA_964574095.1 uncultured Dehalococcoidia bacterium | reverse complement strand
ATCGAGCCGGCCCACAGCGGGCAACGCCAGCAGCTCCCTTACCCTCTTCCCCACCAATTCGGGATCGAGGCCGTTTGTGATCAGCGTCAGCGTCTTGATCCGCGGGCAGGTCTCGAGTACAGACCAGGCCACCTCCGCCAGGTCCCCTCTCAACGTGGGTTCGCCGCCACCCAGCACGAACTTCTCGACGGAGTCGAACAGCGGGTTCCCGAATATCCGGCGAATCTGATCAAGGCTCAGATCACTGCGATCGTCTTGTCTTCTCCACCCCAGGCACATCACGCACTTCGAGTTGCATTTGGCAGTGACGCCCAGAGAAGCGTAGTACGGCTTGGGCGTGTAGATGCGCCCGGCCGCGTGATATCGCAGTCCGCGCGCGACGTATCTCGGCAGCATCGCCAGGTTCTTCAGCGATACCGGACCCGACACTGGCTGAGAAGCACTGCTTGCCAAATCAACCGCTCCGATTCCGTCCGCCCTTGATGCTGAGCAGCTTCCTTCCCTTCTCCTTCGCCAGGAACCGGGCATAGTAGAAGAACTCCTGGCTGAACGTGAAGGCCAGATCGCAGCACACGGTGCACCTGGGGCAGAAGTCCCTCTCCGCCCTGTTTCTCAGCTCCTTGGCCTCTTCCGAATACCATACCTGGTCGGGCGGCCGGTCCAGCACCGACCCGTACACCAGAGAGCTGTCAGCGTTGCACATGTATAGGGTGCCGTCCCCGTCAAGACCGGCGTAGTGGCGGCGAAGGATGCAGGGCACCCCTCTCCGGTATCCATCGACAATCCTGAAGTACTCACGCCACAGGGGGACGTTCGACGGCGTCAGCCCCGGCTCCATCACGTCTCTGAATGCGGTCTTCAGATCGGCGAGCTGCCCTCCGGTGAACCTCAACGCGGCCTCGCCGGCGGAGTCATGGACGAAGGAATCGCCAACCCACACGGGTACAAACGTGATGGGAAGGCCAAGCTCCGAGCCGAACTGCGCCAGCTCGACCAGCCCTCTCAGATTCAGAGGCTGCACCACGCAGACCGCATGAAAGTAGAAAGAGGTCTCGGCCTGCAGTGCCTTCAACCTGCCTGCGGTCTCGGCCACCCTCTCGAAGGCTTTGGGCACCCGCCTTATCGTTTCGTGCACCCCGTGGCAGCCGTCCAGCGAGACGGACACCGCCATCCTCCGCAGCTTCCTGCGCGCAGCCAGGGCCAGGAGCGCTTTGACCTGCTCCAGCACGAGCGACGTGTCCAGGCCGTTGGAGAGCAGCACCATCTCCCTGACCCGGGGGCAGGCCCCCAGAACGACATCCGCTATCTCGACAAGGTCTTCTCTCAACGTAGGCTCGCCGCCGGTGAGAATGAGCTTCTCCACAGAGCCGAAGACGGGATTGCCGAATATCTTCCTGATCTGGGGCAGGGTCAGTTCGCCACGGCTGGCGCCCGTCTTCCAGTCGGAGCACATCACGCACCTCGAGTTGCACCGGCGTGTGACGCGATAGCCGACCACCAGCGGCTTCGGAGTGTACAGCCACCCCGCCGCGTGGTATCTCAACCCGCGAGCGAGGTACGCGGGAAGCATCGCCAGATTCCGCACCGTCACCGGGTCCGCCGTGCCGTTCTGTCTTCTAGCCTGCATCTTCCTCACCGGACGGCTGATCAGGCCAGCCGATTTGGACCCATATCTCATCCAGCACTCGCACCGTGTCCCGGCCATCCTCTGCGGTCACCGGCGGGGGGGCACCGCTCCTCATACTGGCGATAAAGCCTTTGATGATGTACCGGTGGCCGACCGTATACCACTTGCGCCCGGACAGTGCTCCCGCGGCGGCAGACGCGGCGCCGGCGAATGCCTGGAGGCCCATACTCAAATGATGCGGCACGAAATGGTACACCCTGTTGCCACGATGCCGGCTGCGCGTCATGGTCATCGCGAAGTTGTCGATCCGGATCATGCCCTGGGCGCCGAGTACAGTCGTCATGAACGATGGCCCATCACCGTTGTAAGAGAGTCCAAAGGAGCCCAAACCCTCCTCGCCCTCAAACATGACATTCAGCTCGTCGCGGGTCACCCACGGGAGACCGCTTCGCTTCCCGGCAACCGCCTTGACCGGGCTGATGCTGCCCAGGAACGCCCGCTCCAGGTACACCAGATGAGGCGCGTGCTCGCCGAAGATCCCTCCCGGCAGCCGGTGGCCCCAGTGGTCGCGTTCAGCGAGGTGTCCGCACCTGGGAAGAAGGTACTGGCTATCGACCGCCACGAGGTCGCCGATGCCGCCCGCGGCCACAAGGGACTTCGCCGCCAGCGTCGCTGGAGTGAACAGGAGATTGTGGGTTGGGCACAGTATGACGCCGTGCCTCTTCGCCGTGGCGACCATATCGTCAGCCTCGGCGAGGCTCACCGCCATGGGCTTCTCGACCAGAACGTGCAGCCCGGCGTCCATGGCCTCGATTGACAACCGCCCGTGCGTCGCCGGAGGCGTGCAGATGTCAACGAAGTCCAGTCTCTCATCCCGGAGCATGCACGAGAAGTCGCTGTAGACGGCCCGGATGCCGGCGTGTCCCGCCATGTCCCGGGCCGCCTGTTCGTTCCGATCGCAGAGGGCGACGATCTCGACGTTCTTCTGCCCGCGCCACGCAGGCAGATGGGAGATCTCGGTAACAACGCCGCAGCCCACGATCGCTCCGCTCAGCACGCGTTCGCCGGTCACCGCCAATCCTCTCCGCGAGACGCTACACGCCTATCCCTTGTTGTCAAATGTCGCTCCCAGGTAGAGCATTCCCAGTTTGGCGCCGCCCAGCAGTCCGCCGACCAGCAGTGCCAGATTTGCCAGGTACCTGAGCACAACGAACGTGGCCGCCTGAAGGATATTGCGCCGGCCAATATCCGCCCGGAAATAGCCCAGTGCGACCGCGAGCGCGATTCCCCCAAACACCGCGGCCGCGACATACTGGCCAAGCACAGCAAGCAGGACGGCGAGGCCGGCAAGCACGTGCATTGCGAGGAAAGGGGTCAGGAAGATGGAGACATGCACGGGAAACCCGGTGCTCAGAAGGCTGCGGTAGATGGCCGAGGTGCGCCCTCCCGCCGCCGGCCGGTAGACCCTCAGCCCCCGCGAGGAGTGCTTTGCTGCCACGTAGGGATGATGGAACCCGTAGCCAAACCACTGCCGGACGAGCGACCTCGGCGTCAGCCTGTTCTTGTGCCCTACCCTTGCCCTGGGCTCGAAGTAGACCTCCCACCCGGCGTCGGCCACCCTGAGGCAGATGTCCCGGTCCTCTCCGGTGGTGCACTTCTCATCATACGGCCCAACCTGATCGAGAGCCTCCCGGCGAAACGCGACATTGGCTCCCGAGAAGAAAGGAGAGATCCACGCGTCCGGCTCGTTCTGCTGGTACCCATCCTCGACGATATTGCACAGAATCTGGATTATCACGGCCCGCTACCTGCCTGCTGCCCCTCTGCTCATGTTTTCGATGTAGAACGCCTCCACGCTGCCGGACCCGACCCTGTCGTAGCTCACCCTTCCGCCCACGACACCCACGTTCGGGTCCTTGACGAAGGGCACCTCGATGTACTTCAGCCAGTCCTGATCCGCCACGCAGTCGTCGTCCATGAAAGCGATGATGTCGCCCGTGGCATTCCTGACCCCCGCATTCCGGGCACGCGGTATGCCGCGGACGGCCTCGTAGACGTATTTGACGTTCAGCTTGTCACCGAAGGTCCGGACGATATCCCCCGTGTGGTCCTCTGACGCATTGTCCACGACGACTACCTCATCTGGCCGCCGGCTCTGCCGGGCCAGAGAATCCAGGGCGTCCTTCAGCCATTCCGCCCGGTTCCGGGTGATGACCACAACAGATATCGAGGGCCCTTGCTCCACCATCAGATACGCCTCAGCAGATCGATCGACCTCGACACGAAGCGGAAGGCCTCGCTCTCCTCGCCGCGCAGCTCTTTGACATATTCACGATGCAGATCCGACAGCCAGCCCGAGTCCTCGGGGCTGTATTGCCCAAGCTGGTCGAGGACCTGCCGGCTTGTGAGGGGGATGGCGACCTCGGCCGATGCCGACGGCCGCGAAGCCAGCTTGCTGCGCGCCGCTCCCCAGAAGAACCGGAGGAAGTCCAGCGTCCTCGTCTTGTATACGTCCCTGCCTGACAGAATCGCGTCTATCCCGACCCCTCTCTTCCGCAGGGTTTCCTCGAACGTATTCCGCGGGAGGTGACACCGGGTAAGGCGGCCGCTGCCGGCTCCGGCGCTATCGTCCGTCCCGGACGGCCCGTCACCCAGCATGGCGAAGAACAGCGGGCACGTCCCGCGGCTCTTGATCTCGGCCCACCTTCGGACTTTGTCCACCTTCAGCGAGAAAGCCACGCTTTCGTCCACAACCAGGAACGGCTCCAACCGGGTCGCGTAGCGCCCGGCATCGAAGAGCGAGACGAAACGCCGCAGCTTCTCCAGCGGTATCGGGCTCTTCGGGAACAGCACGAGGCACAGGGCGTCGATGTCTGAATTGGAGAGCGCGTCCAGGTTGAGCTCCACCTGCGGGATCAGGGCGACCGAATCGATGCAAGTGCCCAGGGTCTCCCGGACGTCTCGCTGCAGCACCTCCAGAAGGCCGGCACCGGCGCCATCCGGCGGCAGACTCTCGGGGTCCGGGACCCTGAAGACAACCGTTCTGCCGTTCGCGCCGGTCGATGCGCCCCGGTCGATCTCCTGAAAGCTCGCCGCAGCCAGCGACACGAACAGCCGCATCAACTCCTCCCGGGGCACGTCCTCTCCGGCGGCGAGATGCCCCAGGTATCCCCGCACCCGGTCAACCAGTTGGCGCTCCGATGGTGACAGGCAGCCCCCGACCCGGTCAAGGGCCTCCTCTCTGCCGTGAAGCATCACTCCGTGACATACGTGGAGATAGACCTTGGATGCCTCCGCGATCGCCTTGTACCACAGGTACCTGCTCTCGAAGGGACGGCGCTCAACGCCGCCGAAGAGATCGAGACCGACCAGCCCCCACCACTTCTTCAGCTCCTCACCAGCCGCCCGGCGCAGGTCGGATTCGCCGGGCAGAGGCAGGCTCCCGACCACGTCCCGGCCGAACAGCAGCCTCCACGTATGCCTGCCCTCGTTGAACCGGTACATGTTGAACCCGTAGTCCTCATACAGACGGGAGAACTCGGCAATCGAGTAGACCCCCAACTCCATGTCACCGTCGCCGAACATCGGGATGAAGCGCGCCAGCCGGTCGTATACGGCCCGCACCTTCTCCTTTGCACCACACCGTTCACCCTCACCGTCCTCCACGATCACGGAGAGGTCGATGTCGCTGAGGCCGTAGACGGCCTCGCCTTTCGCCAGTCCCCGGCGAAGGTAGACTGCCGCGACGCCATCCACACGCCTCAGCAGCAAGGCCGCCACCTTCACGGAAAGAGCGTAGGCCGCCCCGTAGAGGTGGATCAGGGGAAAGAAGCTTGTGCGGATGACCAAGTACTGGACCGGTGCGCGGAGGCTGGATTTCATCGGCATCTCGCCGGCACCTCTTGGCCGGCCGGTTTGTCGAAAGTATGAGTCAGTGCAAAACCCGTGTCAAGCTAAGGACGCCCTCGAGCCGCGCCCGGCGCCGGGCGTGTTGTGGTCAGACAGCGACGAATCTATAATCTGGTTGTCCCGTGGTGCATGTCCGGGGAAGGACGATCGACGCGAGACGTTAGTCACATACAGCCGCAGCCGGTGGCGCCTACGATAGCATCGTGGACTATGAGAAGGAGAGGCTCGAATGCAGAAAGAGACACCACAGACGCCGCAAGGGCGTGCTTTGCCAAGCAGGGAAGAGATAGACCGGCGCAAGAAAGAGGTCAAAGAAACGCTCTGCTGCCCGTACTGCGGCGAGAGGCTGAAGAAGTGGGAGGTGCCCCAGTCGGCAATGAGCACGTGGCCCAACGAGTTCATGTACGTCTGCCTCCACGACGAGTGCCCTTACTTCCTCCGCGGCTGGAGCGTGATGGAGTCCCTGGGTAACAAGTGCTCCTACCGGCTCATGTACGACCCGCTGACCGACAGTTGCCAGCCCCTTCCCGTCCCCAACAGCAGTACGCTCAAGGACAGCATCATCGACGAGGAGTAGCCCCTCCGGCGACCGGCCCCGGCCCGCCAGCCGCGGGAGGCTGCCTGGAGCGGATGCTCCATCCTGTCCTGTTTGACGAATGGCCGGCACTCCCAGCCGCCGTGCAGCCTCATTGGCAGGTTCAGTCGTTCTCCTCCCTCCCCTCGCGGGAGGGAGTTAGAGGGAGGGGGAGTTCACCCTCACCCTGGCCCTCTCCCGTCGAGGGAGAGGGAATGTCAAAGGGATTACTGAGGCTGGACATCGGTATCGGATGGAGCAGCGGGGTTCGGGGTATCAACTTCAACCGAGCATGGAGCGGATGCTTCATGCCACACTGTGTGGCGGACACCGGGACACCCTCTAGCGCGGCTTCATCGGCGGGGTGATCGGCCGGTAGAGGTCTCCGCCGACCGCCATCACCGCGTCCGACATCCGGCCCTCGGCGGCCTTGC
>CAZNMB010000110.1:0-6570 GCA_964574095.1 uncultured Dehalococcoidia bacterium | reverse complement strand
ATCGCGGTTGTGGAGCCTACATGGTCACGAAATGCGACCGCCGGCGCACGTTTCTCCGTCAGGCAGTCAGGGTAGGGGCAGCGCCGCGACCAGCATGAAGAGGCTCGTGGAGTCGTATGAAAGCCCCGACGCGCCTGCTGGCTCATGAATTGGCGCTCAACGCTCACTGTGAGTTGCGGCGTGGCTCTCTACCTCGCTGCCAACTCCCGCACCAAAGTGAACCTGAACGGTGCAATTGTGTGCACGTCGTCAGGGCGAATGGTTCAGGTCCTATTCTCAAACCAATGGCAGCCAAAATCCACGTCGGCACGAGCGGGTGGTCGTACGAGCACTGGCGGGAGCGGTTCTATCCCCGCGACCTGCCCAAGGCGAGGTGGCTCGCCTTCTACGCTCAGACCTTCGCCACGGTCGAGCTCAACTCCAGCTTCTACCATCTGCCTTCGGAGAAAGCCTTCGCCGGCTGGCGCGCTGCCACCCCGGAGGGCTTCACCTTCGCCGTGAAGGTGAGCCGGTTCATCACGCACATCAAGAAGCTGAAGGACTGCGGGGAGCCCGTGGAGACCTTCCTCGCTCGCGCCGGGCTGCTGGGGCCGAAGCTGGGGCCACTGCTCTATCAGCTCCCCCCCGGCCTGCGCCGCGACGACTCGCTGCTGGAGGCGTTGCTGTCGCTGCTCCCGGCGGCGCTGAGGCACGTGTTCGAGTTCCGGCACGAGTCCTGGCACTGCGAGGAGGTGTTCGACATCCTGCGGCGTCACGGCGCCGGTTTCTGCGTCTTCGACATGCCCGGCCTGACCACGCCGCTCGCGGTCACGGCGGACTTCGCCTACCTGCGATTCCACGGCAGCGGGCACATGTACGGCGGCTGCTACTCCGACGAGGAGCTTGACGACTGGGCGCGGCGAATCATGGGCACGGCCACGGACCTTGAAACCGTCTACGTCTACTTCAACAACGACTTCGACGGGTTCGCGCTCCAGAACGCGATCACCCTCCGCCAGAAGCTGGCCGGGACCTAGGAGGCTGTCCGAGAATATGGGTAGGTTGGAGCATCCGCTCCAACCATGCCTGGAGCAGATGCTCCAGGCTACCCGGTTCCACTGGTTTGTCAGACACGCTCCTAGGCCCTGCGGGCCTGACCTGATCCGGGAATGGCGACGCCCTCCGCGGGGCCGGCGTCATCGAGCACGGCCCGGGCTGCCCGCCATCCGCTCTCCATGGCTGTCGGCACTCCGCCCAGGAAGAGCGCTGTGAACGCCTGGTAGCCGGCCATGTAGAGCCCCCTGACCGGCGTCAGCACCAGCTCCCTCGGCCTGCTGTCCGGGCAATCCGCGTAGTCCCACGACCACCCCGCCACCGCCCCCTCGCTCCGGCCCCCCTGGTCGCGGAACGTCAGGGGGGTGGCAACGTCCGTGACGAGGACGGCGTCACCGAGCCCGGGGACCAGGTGCTGCGCCTCACGGATGACTGCCTGCGCCAATCGAGCCTTGTAGTCGCGATACCCCGGGGCCCTTTGGCCCCTGCCCGAACGGAAATCCGCGAAGTGCGAGTACGGCGCCGGAGTACGGACCACGATGACCTCACCTCCCGGCGGCGAGAGGCCCGCATCCTCCCGGCTCCACCAGCTCACCTCCAGTTCCTGCCCCGCGACGGCCTCCGGGCTGGCTTCGCCGACCCCCCAGTCGTCCTCCCGGCCCTGCGCGGCCTCAACATCGTCCCGCCGGTAGATGACCCTGCCGGCATCGCGGAATCCCGAGAGATCGACCTTCCCGCCGTCGACGCCGAGGCTCACCTGCAGAATGGAGCCGGTCTGCCTCGCCCCGGAAACGGCGCCGTACCACTCCCCCGGCACCGGGTCGGGGCCCAGCAGGTCGAGGAAGGTAGTCTTGTAGTCGGCGTTCGATATGACCGATCGCGCATCCACCGTCGAGCCGTCCGCCAGCGTCACTCCCGCCACCGCGCCCCCCTCCACGCGTATGCGGCTGACTTCGACCCCCAGCCTGACCACTCCACCGCCCCCCGTGACCGCCCGCGCCAGCGTCTCGACGACCGATTTCAGCCCGCCATCCGGGTACCATATGCCCTCCGCCGCGACGAGGTTCCACATCGCGGCCAGCAGAGCGAAGCTGCTGTAGGGCTCGCCGGTGCCGATACTCCCCAGAATGCGGCGCAGCCGCCGGTCCTTCACGGCGCCGCGCAGGTAGTCCGCCGCGGACATTGCCGCGACCTCAGTCGGCGGAGCATCAGGGGCCTGAAGCGCCGCAACGGTATCCCCGACGTCCTCGAAGAAGCGCCGGATGGCGGGGGACTCATCGGGGAAGCGGCTCCCCAGCTCCGCGGCTGTCTCAGGGAAGGGCAGCGACAGGGGGACATCGAGGCCGAATGCCCTGAGGCGATAGTGGACGCGCCGGCAGTCGAGCCCCGTCTCCGCGTTCAGGTCCCGGAGCATGTCCCGAACGATGCCGGGATTGCTGAACCCGAGGGGGCCCATCGGGAAGGTGAACCCCTGCCTGCGGAACACGTAGGCCGTGCCGCCGGGATGGGGGCTGCGCTCAAGGACGAGAACACGCCGGCCCGACCGGGCCAGCTTCGCCGCCGCCGTGAGCCCCCCGACTCCCGCCCCGATGACGATCGTATCCCATTCATCAGCCATCGTCAGTTGTCCTCGACGGGCTTCGCGCCCGCTGCCCGCCGGACGTTCCAGAATGCCTGCGGGAGTGGTGTCGGGCGCCGGTGGCGTGCTGGAGCTGTCCTGATGGAGGAACCCGTGCCGTGAGATCTGATGTCGCGCGGGCTGGCGGCGGGACTAGGCGGCCGGGCAGTTTGGGGCAAAGGATTGCAGGAGCATCGAGTTGCAGGATGCCGGTCACGAAGACGCCCCCCTCGTGCCAGTGGACGGCTTCGAAACCGCGAGCGGAATGCGCTAGCAGGAAGCCTTACACTTGCAGAGCGAGGCCGACTTCTTCTCTACCTTCCTGATCCTCACCGCCGTACCTCCCCGGCCCAATGTGGAGACCATTGTGCCGCCCCGAACGCCGGTTGTCAAGAGGCCCGTATCCCGTTTCCCGGCACGCGCCGCCTACGGCACCCCTCGCAGGCGGCACTGCACCGGGTCCGGCGCCCGCAGGCCCTTGTGCAGCAGCGCCCGAAACCGACAGCCGCCCCGACACTCCTCGATTTGCTCGCAGTCGCATTCCAGCTCATCCAGCGCCATGTGCTCCACGCGCTCCCAGCAGGTCCTGAGCCCCTCCCCGACGTCGCCCACGGGACGGTCGGCGAAGAACCCGCATTTGGCCACCTTGCCGCCCGGCAGCACCGCGCACAGATGAGCGCCGCAGGTCAGCCCCGGCGACGAGGTATGGAAGCCTCCGCCGAAGCCGTAGGCCAGCAGCGGAGCCGCTTCCGCATAGGGCACTTGGAACTCACTGTTCTCGGCAAGCGCCCCGACGGCGCAGGGGACATCGACGTTCCATTCCCTTATCCCCATCTCTTTGACCAGCGCTTCAAGCTGCGGAAAGTCCTGAACATTGCCCGCGTGGACCATCGTGGCCACCGAGACGTCCTTCCCCAGGCTGAGCAGGCTGCGGATCGCTGCCAGCGCCTTGGCGAACGTCCCCGGCCCCCTGAGGGCGTCATGCGACGGGCCGATCCCGTCCAGGCTCACCTGCACCTCGTGTACGGCGAGCCTCTCGGCGGTGTCACTGTCGATCAGCGTGCCGTTGGTCAGCAGGACGGAGCGGAATCCAAAGCCCGGCAGCGCGTCGTTCAGCCCCCAGAAGTCGGGATGCAGCAGCGGCTCGCCCCCGGATATCAGCAGCCTCAGACCCTGCATTCGCTCGAACTGGTCGAGAATCTCCAGCACCGTGCCCAGCGGGATGTCATCGTGACCCGCCGCCCCGAGGTAGCAGTGCCGGCACTTCAGGTTGCACCGCGCGGTGACCTGCAGCTCCAGGTACCGGAGCGAAGGCGCCGGCGACGGTTCCAGCTTGAACTCGCGCCTCGTGCCCCAGGACGCGAGGGACAGAACACCCTCCGCGAAGCACCATTCGACGAACTCTCTCTCGAACCGAAGGTCGGCGACTCTGCGGGAGCCGTCGCAGAGCTTGAGGAAGTCGAACCCCTCCTCACTGGTCTCGTAGAGTTCATCGGTGACGACGTTGTAGGCGCAGGGCTCTTCGAGCCGTTTGAGGAAGCAGCCCGGCGACAGTACAAGGAAGTCATTCGGAGACAGCACGGATCACCTCGTCGATGGAGAGGACGTCTCTCTCCAGCAGCAGTCGCAGCAGCGCGAGCGCTCCGCACTCGTAGTCCCGTTCGTCTTCTTTCCAGAAGTCGCAGTCCCGGCACGCAAGGTCGATGAGCCCATCCTTCGTCTTGCAGTACTCGGGGTGATCCCGGAAATACCCGGCCTTGCTCTTCAGATGTGCAAACGTCATCTTCGCCCTCCCGCTGCCGGCCGCTGCAGGCGAGCGTACCCGGCGTGCTGCTATTGTATCACCCACGTATTCGGGCGACAGTCCCACCTCGATCGAAGCAGATGCCGATTCCCCAGGTAAACTCAGAGGGAAGGTAAGGATTCTGAAGGAAAGGTCATCTTGACTAGTACTATCGGCTGAAATACGATGGCGCTACAGTACTATAGTCTCGGTACGATAGTCAGAATCCACAAGTACCAGAGCGAGTTGGAGGCTCGCAGCACAATGAAAGAAGGTTTCACCGAGGGCAGCAGCGAGAGCCCGATCGATCGGCACCCGATGAAGGTCACGATCGTTCAGTACGAGAACCAGGAGGATGTCGCCTGGGAAGGTGAAGCCCTCTATGCCAGTTGGGACAGGGGCACCGGCGAGTACGTCATCAGCGGAAACGTAGACACCCGGAAGTGCGCCAGCGCGGTCGCGAGCCTGGCGGAGAAGCGCAAGCTGCTCGTCGAGATCGAGGACAACGGTCCGGGGCAGCTCGTGTGGCGCGGCTACATCGGCAGCGCCGAGTTCCTCTCGTTCGAGGCGGATGAGATCGAGTGCTGCCTCGTCATGATGCTCGACGACTGGTTCGGCATCGTTCCCCAGTTCAGCAAGTCCTAGCCCGAGCAAGGTGAAGGTGCGCCATGAAAGCAACCATCTGTGAGTCCGAGAACGGCGAGTGCACCCTCTGGGAAGGAGAGGTGCTGAGCGCCAACTGGAACGGCAGTGCCGGCGAGTTCGTCATCCGCGGGCAGGCGGACAACGAGTCGTTCAGCGCGGTCGTGGCCTGTATCGCGGAGGGCCAGCGGCTGACAATCGGCGTCGGTGACACCGAATCGACCCGGCTCGTGTGGCGGGGCCATGTCGGCAGCGCCAAGTTCGGGCCGTTCGAAGCAGAGCAAGTGGACTGCAGGCTGCACATGACCCTCGAAGACTGGTTCGGGGTCTGCCCCGAGTTCACCGGCTCCTGACGGCGAGCCTGATGGCGACATCGCCGGACGTTCCCGCCTCCACTACCCGGTGCCCCTCACGACAGGACAAAGGAAGCATCAATGATCAGACTGGCAGCATACTCCATCCTTGACCTCGCAGCCTCGGCCTGCCTGGTCGGCGCCCTCGCGCTCAGCGCCGGTACGCATGAGGCGATCCTCATCGGCACGGCGGCAGGGGCGGGCGTCGCCATCCTCGGCATGGCGGCGATGCTCATCCGGGAAGAGGTCAGGGGAAGGTATCGAGCCGCCCAATTCGTCGCCGGGGCGGTCCCGACGGAGTCCTAGCCGCCTGCTACGCGCCCTCCATCCTCGCCGCAGCCTTCGCCAGGTCCCACGCGTAGTCATACAGGTGCAGCCCCTTGCTGAGGGCTATGATCTCCCCGTCGTCCACGCCGATCTCGCTCGCCATGTACTCCTTGAGGAGCTGCACGCCCGCGAGATTGGACGGCAGCCCCGCCCACAGGTCCCAGGACCTGAAGTAGACCACGAAGTGCAGCCTGCCGTCCGCGACCCTGGTGTCGATGCCCCGGAGGCAGGGAGGATCGGGCAGCTTCAGCGAATCCCTGCTCCCCACCGCCATGAACCCCTGATTCGTGTTGTGGCCGTCCTCGCGGTACATGCGGATGACCTCCGGTATCTGCCCCTCCAGGTCCTCGCCGTAGGTGTATTGCTCGTTGTCCGCCTTGAACGAGGTCAGCAGGTACTGCAGGTAGTTCTCCACGTACTCCATCGACGAGGGGGCCGGGACCCCCGGCGGCACATCGGGGACCAGCGGCCTCCTCCCCGGATGCTTGACCTGCAGGACGATGAAATCGAGCTCCTTTCGCCGCCGCCCCACGAAGCTGCCACGCTCGATGACATACTCGCGCCCCCGCGTCAGCGTCCGGCGCAGACACAGGAACCACGCCTCCGACAGGTCCCTCGCTTCTACCCTCTCGATCTCCATCGCCCGTCTCTCCCGGCCGCGGAAGCCGACCGCCTCCATTATAGGTGCGGGGAGCCGGCGCTGTCCACACGCGCCGGCCCTAGTCGTGGCGGGCACCGCCCAAGTCCAGTATAATCAGGAATCGAAGGAGGCGGCGCCATGCTCCGGCGAAACGACCGCACGCCCCGGTCTCCGA
>CAZNMB010000109.1:0-6589 GCA_964574095.1 uncultured Dehalococcoidia bacterium | reverse complement strand
GTATCTGCACCGGTTTTCGGCCCATGCTCTTGACACCTAAGACAGTTGCTGATTACGGCCCGTTCCCCGCAAGCATCGTCCCGCTGACGGGCCGTTTCTGACGCGTCTCGATTCTGATCCTGACTTGCCCCCCACACCTCCCAGAGAACCGGTACCTCGCCCGGTCTATTCTCGCAGGTGCTGGTGGGACGTGCGGGGAACCGGGCTATTGAGATGCACATGCATTGACGCGAGCGGACAAACCCCTTAACATAGCCGAAACAGGACCGCAGCCTGAGATTGGAATGATCGTAGTCGCAGAGAAGATAAACACGAGCAGAAAGAGTATCGAAGAGGCTGTCGAGAGACGGGACGCCGCGTTCATCTCAAGGGTAGCGCGAGAGCAGGCGGAAGCCGGCGCCAGCTACATCGACGTGAACGCCGGGACCTTTCTCGAACGGGAGACCGAGTGCCTGTGCTGGCTGGTCGAGACCGTGCAGAGCGCCGTCGAGCTTCCCCTGTCCCTGGACAGCCCCAACCCCGAGGCGCTCGCGGCGGCCATCAAGCGCCACAAGGGTGAGCCGATGGTCAACTCCATTTCGCTGGAGCCCGAGCGCTTCCAGTCTCTTCTCCCGGTGGTGACATCCGGGCCCTGCAGCGTGATCGCCCTCTGCATGGCGGAGGCATCCATGCCGACCACGACAGAGGAGAGGGTCAAGGTCGGCGCGGAGCTTATCAGGCGGCTCACCGACATCGGGGTGGCGCTGGACAGGATCTTCGTGGACCCGCTGATCCAACCCGTGTCGGTGGACACGAACATGGGGATCGCCGCGCTCGGCGCCATCGGTCGAATCATGAGCGACTTCCCGGGCGTCAACACCATCTGCGGGCTGTCCAATGTCTCCTTCGGCCTTCCGCTGCGTCGCCTGATCAACCGCAGCTTCCTCGCCCTCGGGATGTCCCACGGGCTCTCCGCCGCCATTCTCGACCCTACGGACAGGGAACTCATGGCGACACTCCGATCGGTCGAGATGCTCCTGGGCCGGGACGAATACTGCGAGAAGTTCATCGAGGCGTACCAGCAGGGCAGCATCACGGCCTAATCGCGCTCCGTGCGCCTTCGCAAGACATCTGCAAGGGGGATGACAATGAACCAGTTCAAACCGATTGCCGAAGCCGTGACAAAGGGAGACGTGGGCCAGGCCGTGGCAGAGACGCAGAAAGCCATCGACACCGGCACCGATGTCCAGCGCATCATAGATGAAGGGCTGATCGCCGCGATGGATGAGGTGGGCGACAGGTTCTCAAAGGGGCTCATCTTCGTGCCCCAGATGCTGCGCTCCGCCAAGACCATGCAGGAATGCATGAAGCTTATCGAGCCGCTTCTGAAGGAGGGGGATGTCGCCGCAAGGGGGAAGGTGCTGATCGGTACGGTCAAGGGCGACCTGCACGACATCGGCAAGAACCTCGTTGCCATGATGATGGAGGGTGCCGGCTTTGCCGTCACCGACCTCGGCGTGGACGTTCCTCCCGAGAAGTTCGTTCAGAAGTCGCAGGAGGTGGAGCCGGACATCGTGGCCCTGTCCGCCCTCCTCTCCACTACCATGCCCGCCATGCCTCTCACCATCGAGGCTCTGCGCAAGGCCGGCATGAGGGACAAAGTGAAGGTAATGGTCGGCGGAGCTCCGGTCACTGCGAGATACGCGCTGGAGATCAGCGCGGACTCCTACGCCCCCGACGCGGGGTCGGCGGTTGCCGAAGCGAAAAAGCTGCTGGCCGCGTCCTGACGCATTCCCTTCCGCCAAGGAGCAAGAAATGAAGCAGATCGACATATCTACGTTCCGGCCCAGATTGAGGGTCCTCAGCCGGGAACAGGCGCTGGGGATTCACACGGCGGCTCTGGAGATACTCGAGAAGCTCGGAATCAAGATGGAGCATCCCGGAGTTCTGCAGATGCTGGCCGATGCCGGGTGCGAGGTATCGGACGGCGACTGGGTCAAGGTCCCCTCACACCTGGTCGGGACGGCACTGGGCTCGGCTCCAAGACAGATCGCACTGTACGACCAACTGGGCAACAAGGCCATGCCGCTCGTTGACAACAACCCTTTCTACGGCACGGGATCGGACGCCACGTTCACCATCGATCTTGTGTCGGGCCAGCGCCGTCGTGCCCTCCTCAGTGACGTCGCGAACTTCGCCAGACTGGTGGACGGGCTGGACAACATAGCCTTCAACATGTCCATGTCCAACCCCGACGACGTGCCGATCGGATCAATCTACGTCCATGCCTTCGCCGAGATGGTGAAGAACAGCAACAAGCCGATCGTGTTCATCGCCGACAGCGGGCGGGACCTAGCCATGATCTACGAGATCGCCTGCTCGGTTGCCGGAGGCGAGGACGGGTTCCGGGCGAGGCCCTTCATGCTGAACTACTCCGAGGCCATCAGCCCGCTGCGCTTCCCCGCGAACGTAGTGGAGAAGCTGGTCTTCTGCGCCGAGAAGAAGATCCCTGTCTGCCTGCCCTCCGGGTCCAATGCGGGAGGCGGGGCGCCGGTAACGCTCGCCGGAGCGATGGCCCTGGGGATCGCCGAGAACATGGCCGGGCTGGTCGTGCACCAGATGGCCGGGAGGGGATCGCCCTTCCTCTTCGGCCCCAACGTAAGTGTTCTCGATATGAAGTCCACGGTAGTCTCCTACGGCTGCCCGGAGTGGAGCCTAACCCAGGCCGCGCTCGCTGACATGCGGGACGAGATCTACGGCCTGCCGATCTGGGCCTATGCCGGAGCCTCGGATGCCAAGGTCATGGATGCCCAGGCCGGGGCCGAGGCGATGTTCTCGATCGTCACCGCGATGCTCTCGCGCTCTAACCTGATACACGACGTCGGGTTCCTCGAATACGGCAACACTTCGTCCCTCGAGATGGTGACCATGGCCAACGAGCTGGTCGCCATGAGCCGCTCCTTCGTCGAGGGCATTCCGGTGAACGAGGAGACGCTGGCTCTTCAGGCAGTCGAGAGAGTCGCCAAAGGCAGCCCGGGCTCCATCTTCCTCACGGACGACCACACCTTCGAGCACTTCATGGAGGCCCATTTCATGCCGAGCCTTCTGGACCGGTCCCGCTACGACGCATGGGAAGGGGCGGGTGCCAAAGACCTCTACAAGCGCTGCAATGCTGAAGCCGCCAGGATTCTCTCCGAACACCAGGTCCAACCCAAGCCTGATGACGTCCTCAAAGACATCGAGAGGATTGTCGGGAGTCGCTAGCCCGGAGTCTCGCTGTGGGAACCAGCCTGCCATTCTGCAGACCGCTGACATCCGAGGACCTGAGCCGGATCGACCAGACCGGCCGGCGGATACTGGAGCGCGTAGGCATGAGAGTCCTTGGCAACTCCTTCCTGGACCGGCTGAGGGACGCAGGTGCGCGGGTGGACCTTGAGAGCCAGACTGTACGATTCGAAGGAGAGTGGCTGGACGAGGTCCTGGGCCGCGCGCCCTCGAGCTTCGTACTGTACTCGCGAGACGGAAAGAACGACCTGCACCTGGGACAGGGCAACGTGTACTTCGGCAACGGAGGGCGGGTATTCCGCATCCTCGACATGGCTACCGGGGGCTACCGCCTCACCAGGCTGCAGGATGTGGCGAACACCGCCGCTCTCGTAGACAGCCTGGATAACATCCGCTTCTACATCATCGCCTGCCAGGCGCACGACATCAAGCCGGTCAACTACCACCTGCTTGACTTCTACTACGCCCTGAACCGTACCTCCAAGCACGTTATGGGCGGGTGTACCAACCTCCACGGCGCTGAGCAGGCGTGGAAGGTGTCGAGCGTCATAGCCGGAGGCGACGATCGACTGAGGGAGAAACCCTTCATCTCGGTCATCACGAATCCGGTGAGCCCCCTGACGATCGAGGCCAGCACGCTGCAGATCCTCGATTTCTGTGCCAACAGGGGTATCCCCGTGACGTGCGCGCCCGCGCCGATAGCCGGCGCGACCTCTCCCGCCACTCTCGCCGGGACCCTGTCCCAGATGCACGCCGAGGCGCTGGCTGGCGTGGCCATGGTCCAGGTGCTCGCCCCCGGCGCCAAGGTCCTGTATGGGGCGGTGCCCACTATGATGGACCTGCGCCGCATGGACTTCACCATGGGCTCCGTGGAGAGCGCCATGATGAACGCCGCGGCTGTCCAACTGGCCAAGCTCTACGGTTTGCCGGTCTACGCCTCGGCCGGAGTCACCGAGGCCAAGAGGCCCGACATCCAGGCCGGATTCGAGAAGACGGTATCGTGCCTGACGGTTGCCCTTGCCGGGGCGGACTACATCCACCTGGCGGCCGGGATGCTCGATTCGGCCAACTCAGTATCCTACGAGCAGTACGTCATCGACAACGAGATACTGGGAATGATCCACCGCATACTGGCGGGCATCAAGGTCGATGACGACACAACCGCTTTCGAAGTCATCGAAAGCGCCGGTCCGGGAGGCAGCTTCGTCACCGCGGACCACACCGTGGAGCACATGCGGGACGAGTTCTTCTACCCCGAGCTGAGCGTGCGGTGCAACTTCGACATATGGGAAGACAGGGGCAGGCCGGACATGTTGAGTATGGCGAAGGGGAAGGTCCGGGAGATTCTCGAGGAGAGAAGGGAGGGGCTTCTCGACCACGATACGATTGCCGAGATAAAGAGAGTCTTCCCGGGCAGCAAACTCATCTGACAGGGACTATGAAGACGGACATACGGGATGCGACGCGGATCATTGCCTGCGGGGTCTTTAGACCGGCCCTCGAGCAGCTTCACCTGGCCAGAAGATACCCGAATGTCCGGGTGTCATACCTGCCGCCCGTCTTGCACATCAGGCCGAAGCAACTGGAAGAACACCTTCGTAGAAGGGTTATGATCGCGGCGAAGAGGAGGGAGCGTCTCGTGTGCCTCTACGGAGACTGCTTCCCCGATATCGGCGAGTTCTGCCGCCTGCGGGGGATCGCAAAAGTGACCGGGCACAACTGCTATGAGATTCTTCTCGGCGCCGATTTGTTTGGGCGGCTCGTTGACGAGACGGCCGGCACCTACTTCCTCGAAAGAGAGCTGATACTGAATTTCCGCGAATACTGCATTGAGCCCCTGGAGTTGCACGACGAGCAAGTCCGCAAATGGTGCTTCGAGCATTATCACAGGCTGCTCTACGTCAGGCAGCCCGGCGACCCGGACCTCGTGCCCCGGGCCTGTGAACTGGCCGATTTCCTGGAGCTGTCCCTTGACATCAGAGACGCAGACTACTCGCACCTGGAGCGGAGGTTGGTCGAGGTGCTCCAGCACGAGCGGGGCGGCGATCAAGGCCCTCGCTGAGGCTGCTGCGACATACAAGGCGGCGTAGGGAGAAGGAAGCATGGTGAGACCGCGCACCGATGATGTCCATGACGAGGGGCTGAAGAAGCGGAAGCGTGCCATCGGTTCCGCTCCTTTCCGGAAGAGCAAGACCAGCCACGTGTGGCTCAACGTACTTCCCGATGACCTCTGGCTGAAGGTGCGGGAGGGCGATACCATCTGGGAAGCCCTGCACAAGGAGAACGTGGATCTCGCCGGAGAATGCGGCGGGCTCGGGAAGTGCGGAAAGTGCGCGGTGAGAGTGCTCTCGTCGATCGGTCCGCCGACGGACATCGAGGAGAAGGCCATCGACAAGGACGATCTCGCCCAGGGAATCCGACTCGCCTGCCGCACCATCATCGACAAGGACCTGACGATTCATACTGACGAGACCGGGTTTGACACCGAGTACTTCCAGATCCTGAAGACAGGGCCCCGGCCCCTCATGCATCCGTCCCCGCTTGTGGGCAAGCACCTCATTACCCTGCCCCTCGATACTGAGGAGGAGGGGATCTCGGACCTGGACCGCATCAAGCTGGTGCTGGGTCCCGACTACCAGGCCCTGGAGGCCCCGCTTCACTGCCTCCGCACTCTGCCCCAGAAGCTCAGGGAGACAGACTACAGCGGGGCGGCGGTCCTTCACGAGAGCCAACTGCTGGCCTGGCAGCGCCAGGACGAGGTTGACTGCTACTACGGGCTGGTGTTCGACCTCGGCACCAGCACCCTCGTGGGCAAGCTCATAAGCCTGATCGACGGCAGCGAGGTGGCCGTGGTCTCGTGCATGAACAGCCAGATGATGTACGGCTCGAACGTGATCACTCGACTGCAGTACGTCAAGGAGCACCCCCACGGTCTGGACAGATTCCACAATCTGCTCGCCAGGGACTTGAACCGGCTCACCGCGCGGCTGCTCAAAGCGGCCGAACTGGAGCCCGAGGACGTCTTCATCGCGGTGGCGGCCGGTAACACCACCATGCAGCACCTTCTGCTTACTCTCGACCCCTCGGGAATCGCGGAAGCACCCTTCTCGCCGGTGCTGACTGACGGAGTGGTTGTGAAAGCGGCGGAGGTCGGCCTCCAGCTGCACCCCGAGGCCCTCGTCTATGTGATGCCGACCAGATCGGGCTACATCGGCGGGGACTTGATCAGCGTTATCCTGGCCTCCGGCGCCTCCGAGCAGGACGAAGAGATGATACTGGGGCTGGACCTCGGCACGAACGGAGAGATCTTCCTGGGCAATCGCAA
>CAZNMB010000108.1:0-6601 GCA_964574095.1 uncultured Dehalococcoidia bacterium | reverse complement strand
CGCGATGCGATGTCCCTGATTGCGTCCACGATCCTTCCCAGCTCGGCTTCACCGAGCTGCGGGTACACGGGCAGTGAGAGAATCCTCTCGCTGATGCCCTCGACAACGGGCAGCGTGGTATCCCCGTATCGGGCCTCGAAGGCGGGCTGCTTGTGCAGCGGTCTCGGATAGTGGACGCCCGTCCCGATGCCGCGATCCTTGAGCGCTGCGGCAAACTCATCCCTGGCGCACCCCAGCCCGTCGGGCTCAACCAGGACCGTGTACTGGTGGTATGAATGCTCGACGCCGGCCTTCACCAGCGGCGTGACGATGCCCGGGAGGCCCTCCAGTCCCCTGGTCAGGCTGGCGGCGTTGGACCTGCGTTTCGCGATCGATTGGCCAAGCCTCTGGAGCTGCCGCAGGCCGATGGCCGCTTCAAGCTCGGTCATCCTGTAGTTGAGGCCGATAGCCGGGTGGTAGTACTTGCTGGTCTGCCAGTGGGCCCGAAGAAGCCGGCATTTCTCGGCCAGCCCGTCGCTGTTCGTAGCTATCATGCCCCCTTCGCCGGTGGTCATGTTCTTGGTGGGATAGAACGAGTAGGTCACCATGTCGTCGAAGCTGCCGACATCCCTGCCGCGATAGCCGGTCCCGTGCGCCTGGGCCGCGTCCCACACTACCAGCAGCTCGCGTTCCGACGCCAGGCCGATGATATCGTCCATGTCGCAGGCGTTGCCGAAGAGATGCACCGGCGCGATGGCTCTAGTCTTCGCGGTCAGCCTCGCGCGGGCGTCATCCACACTCAACGTGAACGTCCGCGGGTCGATGTCGCAGAACACCGGCCTGCACCCGGCGAAACAGGCCATGCTCGCCGTCGAGATGTGGCTGAACGAGGGGACGAGGACCTCATCGCCTTCCGCGAGCCCGGCGAGATAGGCGACGTGGAGCGCCGCCGTTCCGGAGCTGACCGCGATGGCGTGTTTCGAGCCGACATGCGCCGCGAAGGCTTCCTCAAACTCTCTGGTCCTGCGCCCCTGCACGAGGCTGCCCGACCTCAGGACCTCGACCGCGGCGTCAATGTCCTCATCCGCGAGCTCGACCTTGGCGATCGGGATGAATTCTCCCATGTTGACCGTCCTCCAGCCCGATTGAATCCGGTGATCGGGTTCAGCCGCCGGCCTCGTCGATCGCTGCCGCTACGGTGCCGACAGGGCCGAGTGGGCCAGCTCCATGACCCCGACCGAGTGCTTGATGGAGTTGACCTTGGGGACCTCACCCTTCCTCACGCACTCCAGGAAGTACGCGAGTTCCCTCTCAAACAGGTCCACCTTGGGGAAGTTGAAGGTATTGTGCCCCAGATCGTACACCCCCCTCGCCTGCTTGCAGTACACGATCGTGGGGAACGTGTCCAGAATGGATGTCCACAGGGAACCGTTGGTGCCCTGGACCTCGACGTAGTTCATGTAGGAGGGAGTCACGAGGTCGCTCTCGCAGATGATCCGTGCCCCACTGTTGGACTCGATCTTGATGAGGATGACGTCCTCGGCATCCGCATCCACGGCCTTCCCCTCGACGACACGCTCTCTGAGCAGGACATCGCTGTACAGATTCTCCACGCTGCGGACGTCGCCGAAGTACCACAGCACGATGTCGAGCATGTGGACCAGCATCTCGTTCGCGGCGCCGCCGCCGGACTCGCGCCTGTGTTTCCAGGCCTTGTGGGAACCGCGCCCGCCGAGCCGGAAGATGGCGAAATAGGGATCGCCGATGATCTTCTCGTCGATCACTTCCTTGCCGAAGAGATAGGCGGGATGGTACTTGTACAGGTACCCCACCATCGCCACCTTCCCGGACTCCGCGGCCTTGGCCTCGATCTCTCTCGCCTCTTGAACTGTCCGGGCCAGGGGCTTCTCGCAGAAGAAGTGCCTGCCGCTTTCGAGCGCCTGGATGATGAAGCGGGCGTGAGAGGGTGTCGGCACGCATATGTCCACGGCATCGATGTCGCCCTTCGCGATCAGCTCCTCCGGATTGTCGTGCCAGCCGACCCCGTAGTTCCGGGCGATCGCCTGCCCCTTGGGCACGATGTCCGTGACCGTGACCTGCACCCCTTCGAGCTTCTTGTAGGCCTGCAGGTGCTTCTCGGCGATCTTGCCGCAGCCGATGACTCCGATCCTTATCATGGCGGCCTCCTTGGCAGTTCGGCGTTGCGAGAATGCCGTCCGGGTGTCGCGGCCCCTACCACCTCTTCGCCCGGTTCGGCTCCCTCAGCTTCTCCGGCAGGGGCTCGATTCGGGCGGGCACACCCGCGGCCAGGCTCCAGGGCGGCACGTCCCTTGTCACGACGGCTCCGGCGGCGATCATCGAGCCCTCGCCTATACTGACGCCGGGAAGGATAGTGGCATTGGCTCCAATGGTCACGCTGTCCGCAATCACCGGGCCGGTCGGCACGTACTCTTCGCGCAGCCGCTGCGGGTACTTGTCGTTGGTGAGAACGGCGCCCGGACCGATGAACACCTGGCTGCCGATCGTCGTGTGTGTCGGGATGTAGGCCCCGCTCTCTATCTTGACCTGGTCTCCGATGCTCACGTTGCCGTCGATAACGACGTTGGTCCCCACCACCACTCTGCTGCCGATCACGGTCTTCTCCCGGATCACGGCCGAGTGGCCGGTCTTGAAGTCGTCCCCGATACGGACGTCTCCGTAGATAACCGTGCCCCGGCGGATCTCGGCGCGATCTCCAATGATCGCCGGTCCGCAGCCGTCGTCGTATTCCAGGCCCACGACTACGTTCTCCTGGACCTTGCAGTCCCTTCCCAACTTCGCGTTCATGGTGTCAGTCCCTTCACGCAGTCCGAGTCGCGGGTCGGCCCTGCGCCAGGCCTGGTCGTGTCAGCAATGCTTCTCCGGCTCGTCTCGTCGAATACCTCCCCCATGCCATAGCCGCGCACGATCGGGACTAGCGTGGGGAAATCGCCCGTGGCGACGGGAAGCCGTGCCGCGACATACTCGTATAGCTTGTTGGGCGAAACGTAGTACATATTCAGACGGATGCTGTGCTGGAGTATACCACCACACATTTGTCCAGTCCACGTCCCTCACGCCCGATTCGGGCTTGATTTCGTCTCCGATTGAGGGTATACTCAATGTTTGCGAGCTATGGACCGGATAGAGCTGTCAGCAGCCAAGCGAGACGTTCTGGGGAAGAAGGTGGAGTCCCTCAGACGACGGGGGATAACGCCCGCCAACCTGTACGGCCACAACGTGCAGTCAACCCCCCTGCAGATCGACACCATCGAGTTGAAGCGAACGCTCTCCCAGGCGGGCAAGAACAGCCTTGTCGCTTTGAAGATGGACGGCGGCAAGCACCCCCGGATGGTCATCTTCCGGGACATCCAGCGGCACCCCATGACCGGCGGTTTTCTCCACGTCGATCTCTACGAGGTCAGCATGGAGGAGAAGATCAAGATCGAAGTCCCGCTGGTGCTGATCAACGAGGCGCCGGCGCTCAGGGATCAAGGCGGAATCATGGTCCAGAACATGACCTCCATCGAGGTGGAGTGCCTGCCGACCAACATGCCCCACAGCTTTGAGGTTGACCTCTCAGTACTCCGGGAGATCGATCAGGCGGTGCACGTCAAGGACCTCCAGGTCGGTGACGGCATCACCATTCTCGACGACCCCGAGCAGTCGATCGTCCAGATCTCGCGCCTCCGCGTCGAGGTCGAGGTAGCCGAGGCAGTCGCCGAGGCGGAAGAGGAAGCCGAAGGGGAGCCCGGGGCCGAGGAAGCCACGGCCGAAGCCCCCGAGGCCGGTGCGCAGGCAGCCAAGTAGCAGGCGCCGCCGGTCTAGACCCCGCTTTCGCTCACCAGCAGGTCCCCCACGATGTCCCGCTGCCCCCGGAGGAACTCCGTTGCCGTCATGGCGCGCTTGCCCTCAAGCTGGACACTCAGGAGCCCGAGTACGCCTTCGCCTGTCTCAACGCCGACGACAGCGGGCCGGCCGGACTCCAGCTCCGTCACGCGACCCGGCAGGGCGGCTCCTTCTTTATGTAAAGAAACACCCTCGTGTATCCGGAGCAGCTTCCCCCGCCATCTGGTGTAGCACCCGGGCCAGGGGTTGAAGGCGCGCACCCTCCGCTCGATCACGCTCGCGGGCAGGCTCCAGTCGATCGCGCCGTCCTGCTTGCTGATGGGCGAGGTGTATGTGGCCCGGCTCTCGTCCTGAGGCTGCGGAACCAGGCTTCCGTCCAGCCACAGAGGGATCGTCTCGTCCAGAAGCCGGGCGCCCGCCCGCGCCAGGCTGGCCGTGAGCGAGCCGGCCGTATCGTTCGGCTCGATCTCGACCACGTACTGCGACAGGGCCGGCCCGGTGTCCAGCCCCGCATCCATCAACATGATGGTCACCCCCGTGTCCTCGTCGCCGGCGAGGATGGCCGCGGGCACCGGCGCAGCGCCGCGATGCCTGGGGAGGAGTGACGGGTGGATATTGAGGCAGCCGCGCCCCGGCACGTCGAGGATGCGCTGCGGAAGGATCAGCCCGTAGGCCGCGACCACGACGAGGTCCGGCTTCAGAGCGGCGAGCCTCTCCGCCTCGGCGGGGGGCCGCAGGCTCGAAGGCTGGAGCACCTCCAGCCCGCGCTCTATGGCTGCGGTCTTCACCGGCGAATAGAGCAGCGAGCGTCCCCGGCCCGCGGGCCTGTCGGGCTGGGTGTACACGGCGACGATCTCGTACCCGCCCTCGACGAGCCCCGCCAAGGCGGGCACGCCGAACTCGGGTGTCCCCATGAAGACGACGCGCTCACTCACCTTGCTTCCCTCCGGGACATTCTAGCACAAGGGCCGAGGGCGTTGACAAAGGAATAGGCCGAGTTTAGGATTTGCGTAATCTCGCGGGGCGAAAGGAACGGACGTGATGGGCGACTTCCGGAATCTGAGCGCGGGGAGAGAGACATGGTGAAGGTCGGCGCTGCCCTGCTCATCGCCGGCATCAGCATCGCCGCCGGCTATCTCATCTACTGGTTTGTCGCCGAGGCAGTGGAGTCGATGCCGGGGCCACTGAAGGGGGCGGTCATCGCCGCCGCGATAGGGTTTCTCCTCCTGCTGCTGGCCGTGATCAGGGACAGACTCAAGCCCTCCAAGGAAGAGGAGGAATTGAAGGGGGTCAAACAATGATTGTCGTCACGACGGAGACGGTGGAAGGGAAACAGATCGTCAAGACGCTCGGTCTGGCTCGCGGGAATACGATCAGAGCGCGCCATATAGGGCACGACGTCATGGCCGGGCTGCGCAACATCGTCGGCGGCGAGATCACGGACTACACCAAGATGCTGGCCGAGGCAAGGGAGCAGGCGATCCAGCGAATGGTCCAGGATGCCGAGCGCATGGGCGCCAACGCCGTCGTCGGCGCCAGGTTCGCGACATCGATGGTGATGTCCGGCGCCTCCGAGCTGCTGGCCTACGGGACGGCCGTAGAGCTGATGTGAGTCACCGGCCGCGCGGCGGCACACGGGGCTAGCGCGGCGAGACGGACTCACTCACACTTCGAACGCCGGGAGGCGGCACAGTGAAGCAGGAGCCGATCAGGAGCCCGGACGTCGAGAGGGCACAGCGAGTCCCTCCGGGCCAGAGGGCAGTCGAGAAGTGGCCGGTGCTCCACCACGGCTCCGTGCCGCGCATCGATATCTGCACCTGGTCCTTCACGATCTCCGGTCTCGTCGAGGAAGAACGCGCCCTCAGCCTCGACGAGTTCCTGGCGCTGCCTCGGGTGGAAGTCCTGTCGGACGTCCACTGCGTGACCGGGTGGTCCCGGCTCAACAACATCTGGGAAGGCGTGAGCACCGGCGAACTGCGCCGGCTCGTCAGCATACGCCCCGAGGCCCGCTTCGTCATGGTCCACGCGGCCGGGGGTTTCACCACCAATCTGGCGCTCGGCGACTTCTTCGAGCCGGATGTCCTTCTCGCCGACAGGCACAACGGCGAGCCCCTGACGCCGGAGCACGGGTATCCTTTGAGGCTCGTGGTGCCCAGGCTCTACTTCTGGAAGAGCGCGAAGTGGGTCACAGGCGTGGAGTTCCGGGCGGAGGACCTCAGCGGGTTCTGGGAGTCACGGGGATACCACAACCACGGCGACCCGTGGACGGAGGAGAGGTACAGCCACTGAGGGCCTGCTCCTCATTCGGCCCGCAGCGGGCCCATCCACGCAGCAAATAGCCGTACCGGGGACATCGTCTCCGGTACGGCCTCTGAGCCATCGGCGGCTCTATACTACTTGTCCGTCTTGGCTGTCTTGACCTTCTTGGCCCGGGCCTTCTTCGTTGTGGCCTTCGCCGTGGTCTTGGCCTTGGCCGCAATCGGCACCTTGTGTTCCAGCTTCTCTGCCGCCCTGGGCAGAAGCAGCACGAGGACGCCGTTGTCGAGCGTGGCCGAGATCTTGCCCTCGTCCAGGCCTTCGGGAACCGACATCGACCTGGAGAAGCTTCCGTAGCTCCTCTCGGTGCGGTGTACGCCCCCCTCTTCCACCTCTTCCTCGTGCCTCTTCTCTCCCTTCACGGTGAGCACGCCGTCAGAGATTGAGATGTCCACGTCCTCCACATCGACGCCCGGCAGCTCCATCCGGACCACCGTCT
>CAZNMB010000107.1:0-6602 GCA_964574095.1 uncultured Dehalococcoidia bacterium | reverse complement strand
CGCTCCTGCGGGTAGGCTCGATCTCGTCGATGATCTCCATCGCCCTGACCTTGGGCGCTCCGGTGATGGAGCCGCCGGGGAATGTGGACCTCAGCAGGTCTACCACTCCCGTGCCGGGCCGGAGCCGGCCCTCGACCGTGGAGGTAAGGTGGAACACAGTGGCGTACCTCTCCAGCGCCGCAAGCTCGCTGACCCTCACCGTGCCATAGCGGCAGACGCGGCCCAGGTCGTTGCGCTCAAGGTCCACTATCATCACGTGCTCCGCCCGGTCCTTGGCGCTGTTCACCAGAGCCCGCGCCTGGGCCTCATCCGCGGCGACGTCCTGGCCCCGCGGCCTCGTGCCCTTTATCGGTCTTGTCTCCACTCGATCTCCGCGGACGCGGAGGAACCTTTCGGGCGACGCGCTGACGACGGCCACGCCGTCGAGGTTGAGGAAGGCGGCAAACGGGGCGGGATTGATCCCGCGCAGACGGCGGTACAGATCGTATGGGGCGAGCGGCATGTCGGCTTCAAACCGCTGGGAGATGTTCGCCTGAAATATGTCCCCCGCCTGGATGTACTCCCTCACCCTTTGCACCGCCGCGACGTAGCCTTCGTGAGTGAAGTTCGAGCGGAGACCGACCGGCCCGCCGCCGCTCCGGGGACACGGCCCGTCGCCGTCGCCGCCGGACGGTCGCGCTCCGGCCAGTAGTCCCCGCAATTCGTCAAGCCGGTACCGGGCCCTCTCCCTGCCGGCCCCCCCGGTCTCCGGGAACCCGGTCGAAGCGACATAGGCCCGGCCCTCCAGACGGTCGAAAGCCACGACGGCGTCATAGAAGGCGAGGTAGCACTCCGGCAGTTGGAGATCATCGACCGCCCTCGACGGCAGCCGCTCCACGAAATGCCCCAGATCGTAGCTGAGATAGCCGACCGCTCCGCCCGCGAAGGGCAGCCCCATCGGAACGCTGCCGAGCCGGTACTCTCCCAGCAGTTCCCCCAACACCTCGAAGGGATCGCCATCGACCGCCCTCTCGCCGCCCGCGTCGAGCAGCGTGATCTCACGCCCCCGGCTCCTCATCACCAGGAAAGGATCGCCGCCGATGAAGGAGTAGCGGCCAAGGCGGCGGCGGCCCATGCCGCTGTCGAGGAAGAAGCTGAAGGGCCTGTCCTTGAACAGCTCGAACGCCTGCGGAGCGCCCGGAGGGTTGGGGACCTCTTCCACCAGGGGTACATGTTGCGGCCGGTCGTGGATCGCGCTCATCGGCTCGATTATAGGGTATCGGCGGGGGGTTCACAAGGCTGCGGTCGCACTGAGACGCCTGGCAGTCCCGATGTCCAGCCGTCTGGCCGCCTGGACGCCTGCCTTCGCAGCTACAGGATCTCGGTCACCACGATCCTTATCCCGAGCCCTATCAGGACAACCCCGCCCGACACCTCGGCCCAGCGCCCGAACAGCCTCCCGATTCTCGGGCCGAGGTAGAAGCCGCCCGCGGTGAAGAGGAAGGCCACGCTCCCGATCGCGATGGCGGCCACCACCAGCCTCGACTGCAGGAACGCCAGGCTCAAGCCGACGGCGAGCGAATCGATGCTGGTCGCCACCGAGAGGGAAAGGAGCGCGAAGCCCCGGCTGATGTCGGTGCCCGGACGGCCATCCTCGTCCGACTCCAGCGACTCCCAGATCATCCGCGCGCCCACCAGCGCGAGCAGCCCGAAGGCCACCCAGTGGGCGAATGTCTCTATTATGTCAACTACGGCCTGGCCCACCTGCCACCCGATTACCAGCATCGCCGCCTGGAACAGCCCGAAGGCCAGCGCCACTCGCAGCACCTGGCGGCGCGACACCTGCCGCATCGAGATGCTGCCAGCCACGGACACGGCGAAGCAGTCCAGGGACAGGCTGACCGCGATGAGGAGAATCGAGAGCAGGTCCACGGCATCCGAGTATAGCAGACGCTGACCGCGCTGCGGAAGCTGCCGTCCCCTTTGACATCAAACGAAGCCGATGCTACAGTCTTGTCCGAAGTGATGCCACCAGCACGCCTGCAAGCCAAGACCACGGCCGCGGCCTGCGCCCGCACCACGTGCGACGGCTGTGAGACCCAGGGCAGACTCCTCTGCATCCATACGAAGCGGGACCTGGGGGACTTCTTCGTCCTCTTCGTCACCTGGGCCGCTCCGTTCCTGGCGGGGATGGTCATGGGCAAGTTCTGGATAGGGCTCGCCGTGTGGGTCGGCCTCGCTGCGGCGTTCTTCGTCTACGTCGAGGCCCTGGTCCTTTGTCGCCACTGCCCGCACTACGCCGAGGAGGGCTTCCTGTTGAAATGCCACGCCAACTCCGGCTTCCCCAAGATACCGCGGTTCGACCCAAGGCCTCTGAACACCCTGGAACGGGGCACCTGGCTCCTGTACGTCGGGGTGCTCTTCCTCTTCTACATCCCCTTCTTCGTGATCGGACAGCAGTGGCTGCTCCTCGGCCTGACCACCTGGGCGCTGATAGCAGCGTCATGGACCCTGCAGAGGACCCAGTGCACGCGGTGCTACCATCTGTCATGCCCCATCAACCGCGTCCCTCAGGACGTTCGCGACGCGTTCTTCGACAACTACCCGGCCTTTGCCCGGGCGTGGGGGCGGCGGGATCAAGAGTGAATCCCATCCTGGGAAAGGAGCGTTGAATGGCCTATCCTGAGGAAGTGCCGGCGTGCTTCCGGCAGCCGGCTGGCGACCCGCTGTCCCGCTGTCTGGCTGTTCCGACGGCCCGAACGCTTCGGGGAGGGAGCGATCTGTGATGCACCTGACCAGCGAGCAGATAGCCGAGTACTGGCATCGCAGCTTCAGGACAGCGGACGGCCTCTGGTTCGTGAAGGTCGAGGACAGATACGGATTTGAGGCGGCGCTCGACATCGACGACGACGTCTGGAAGGTGGTGCCGAAGATACAGGCCCGCATGCTCAAGTCGATGGCTGGCCTCCCGAACGGGCTATCCGGCCTCTTCGAAGCTGTGGTGACGAAGCTCTCTCTGGACGGCTTCACCTTCGAGGCCACGCGACCCGACGACGGGACCTCCTTCCAGGTGGTAATCACCGAATGCCCGTGGCACAACATCATGGTCGGGTCCGGGAGAGAGCAGCTCTCGGGGAGGGTGGGCACACGCATCTGCAGCTCCGAGTATTCCGTCTGGGCGACGGAATTCGGTGACGGCCTCACCTTCGATCTCGGCGAGCAGATCTGCGCCGGGTGCCGCACCTGCGTCCTGAAGTTCACCTCCGCTCCCGGGACCAACGCCTCACGGGACTCCTGAACCCCCGCAACCCGCCGGCGAATTCGCCCCCACGGCACTGTTTCCGCCGCGGCGTCTTAATCTGAGCTTCATCTCGCACTAACACTCTCTTTATGCCGGTGCCATATCCTCACAGGAAGAGGTGGGGGACGGAGCCAGCTTTGATGCCCCCAAAAAGTACCATGCCGGACTAACCGATAAGGTGATGTACAGGCAGTACGTCGGCCAAGATAATGTCGGTAAGTGCTGAACTCGCGTCACGTGAATGCGCCGCGCGACACGCACGCAGCCGCAGATCGCGGTGACGCGGGGAGAGGAGGAAAGCATGGAGACTCCGAGAAAGGGACTGAGGGGCTACAGGCTCATCATACTGGCGGTAGTGGGGGCTCTGCTGGCGATATTCGGGGCGTTGTGGATTTCAGTGATCTTCCCGGCCCTGGACAAGATGCCCGCGGACTATGCGGAAACCTACAATTTCGAGGGCACATTCTCCGTAATGAACCCCGCTACCCAGCAGCTCGACACCTTCCCGGTGGAACAGTCGCTGGTGCAGGAAGCGGTGGGCACCGAGGATGGAGCGCTGCTTATCCACGAGACACGCTCCGTGGTGAATGAAGCCACCGGGGCCGACATGTCGGCGATATACGGTGACGAAAGCACCCTCGCGATAGACGCGCGCACTCTCGAGTACCAGCAGGGCATCGACGAGCGGGGCCGCTGGGGACAGTTCGGCCCGCCGAGGCCGCTGAGCGAGGGCGAGAGCTACGACCTGTGGAACCCGGCGATTCAGCAGCCGCTCACGATGAACTACGTCCGCACCGAGGACTTCCGCGGCCTGACGGTATTCGTTTATGGGGCGGGCGTGCAGGATGTCAGCCTGGGCAACGATCCCCAGAGCGGCCTGCCGCTTCTTCTCAGCATGGTCATGACGCAGCGGGTCGAGCCGTCCAGCGGCACCGTTGTCGACAACAACAGCGTGACCACGACCAGCATGGACATGATGGGCATGCAGATCCCGGTCCAGATAGCCAGCCTCTCCTTCACTGAGGGCACGATTGCCAGCCTGATGGACACCGCCCGAAGCGCCCACTGGATGCTTCTGTGGTTCCGCACTCTGGTACCGTGGCTGGCCATGGGCTTCGGCGCCTTCCTGGTCATAGCCGCCGCTGCCACCGTCATGGTCAGGAACCTGAGGAAGGCCAAAGTTGGAAAGCCGACGGAGCATCCCAGGCCCACGTACGTGTAGTCCGTGGCACTGGAGACGCACCGTCGTCAAGAGTAGAGCCGGCATTCCGCGCATGATCGCAGGGGCGCTGGCCGAATACGTGGCCCTTGTGGCGCGATAGCGAATTCGAAGTGCTGCGCCAGCCGCAGTAACAATGTGAAGCCCCTCGGTATCGAGGGGCTTTCCGTTTCCCGGGGGATGGACTGGTGTCTGCCCGCGATCCAGTTCTGCAGACCGGCACCGCCGCTGTGATCGCGCACGCCGCCGGGCGACTGCAACCGGGACGGCAGACGCTACCAGTGCCACAGCATGAACTTGGCTGAGATGAGGCACCCCAGCATGAACAGCAGCGAGACAATGGTTATGGAGATGACCCGAACGTCCTCCCGCTCCACCGCGAGACCTCCTGCGCTTCTTGAGGAACTTTCGTACTCCCCCGATTGTACTGCCGGACAGCCGCCCGGGGCAATTCAACTATCTTGACCGATCCTCCCAAATCCGCTGTTCCGGGCCGCGCTCGAAACGAACAGACGACTCGGGAAGGGCCGTGGGGCGGAAGGCTAGAACAGGTCCTTGATCTCCTCCTCTGCCTTTCTCTTCAGCTCCGCGGCGTCCCGGAATCCAAGCTCTCTGTACGACTCGGCTGACCCGTACTCCCTTGTCTTGACGACCACGGGCATCGGGAGGGAGTGGCCGAAGATGAGCGCCTGCTGCTTCGCCTCCAGCTTGGAGAGCACGGTCTTCAGCTCGCTCTTGCCGGAGACGCCCATGAGCACGCTGTCGATGTCCTTCTCGTTGTCGAGGAGGTCGGTCGCCTTGGTCCCCAACTGCGACATGACCTCGTCGTGGATGCCGCTGGGACGCTGGTCGATCACCAGGAGGGTGACGTTGTACTTCCTCATCTCCCGCGCGATCGTGCCGAAGATGGTCTGCTCCGCCACCGCGGGTCCCAGGAACTTGTGCGCCTCCTCGATCGTGATCACGACGGGGCGGGGCTCCTGCGGCTTCTCCCCCATCGCCCTCTCCGTGCGCTCGCGGTACTTGTCATAGATGCGGCGCGTGAGGATATTGGCCACCAGCACGTAGACCATGACGTCGGTGTACCGCCCGAACTCCAGCACCACGTTCATGCCCCGGTCGAGGTACTCGAGCACGCGCTGCACGGAGTTGTCGCGGGCCTTCGGCACCAGGAACGGGAGCCGGCTCAGCCGGCCCAGGCCCCGGCGCAGGTTGCGGTAGCTGCTCTCATGGATATTCAGCTTCTCGAGCAGGTCCTTGGCCTCCTCGCCTTCCATCTCCGAGATGCGCTCCAGCCAGCGCCGCTGGCCGAACTCGCGCACAAGTTGGTACACCGCCTCAATCGCCGGTTCGGTGAGGCCGAGGGTATCCTTGAGCAGGGCGATGTCCTCCGGCTCGATCTCGTCGTGGCCGATCTCCACGACATAGTCGGGACTCAGGCCGCGGCGGCGGGCGCTCTCCTCGTCCAGAGCGAACACCGCCACCTTCGAGGGAAAGAGCTGCTTCAGCCCCTTGACCCTCCCCCGCCCCTGCTCCGCGGTGCCCTCCCAGCCGTACTCGCTGTGCATGTCGAAGATGAGGTTGGCCGCGGCGCTCTTCTGCACCATCCCGATCAGCAGCAGCCTCGTGAGGAAGGTCTTGCCGGTGCCGCTCTTGCCGAAGACCCCGTTCGAGCGCGTGACGAACTCCGGGATGTTGAGGCAGATCTTGGTCTCCATGTCCAGCGGCGTTCCCACATGGAAGTGCTGCTCGTCTTCCCGGCCGAAAACCAGCTCCACGTCCTGCGCGGACGCCTCGCGGACCGTCGAGAAGTGAGCGGGGACGGTCTTCACGGGCCGGGGGCCTTCGAGGAGGCTTGCCGCGTCGCCGCTGATCGTAAGCATGGGCGTTACCATGAGCCTGCCGTAGGTGCTGGTACCGGCGAGCACGTCCGCGATGAAGGGATCGCCGACGTCGGGCGGGGTAACCTCAAGCTGCCTGTCGATCGTTCCCAGCTCGATGTCAGTGATCATGCCGAAGAACCGGCTCCGCTGCCCTTAGATCACCACGTATCGCCCCACGGCCATCTCCTCGATCGGGGTGTCGCTGTCCAGCTTGACCGCT
>CAZNMB010000106.1:0-6623 GCA_964574095.1 uncultured Dehalococcoidia bacterium | reverse complement strand
GTTATAACAGGAAACTCTACTACTTCAGATGTAACCTACAGTTGGGAAGGGCCAAACGGTTATACATCTGATGAGAAGAGCCCGACAATAGACGAACCGGGCCCTTATACTGTTACAGTGACAAACCCGGTAAACGAATGTACGGCAATTGCTTCGACTAATGTTGCACAGAGTATTACCCCACCATCGTCAGTATCGGCAGGAAATAACGGACCTCTTACTTGTAATATTCTTAATATTAGTTTAGCAGGTAGTACCTCTACAGGTGGTGTAACTTATGATTGGAAAGGCCCTGGCAATTTCAATTCTGCCGATCAGAACCCGGTAGTAGATGTTCCAGGTACTTATACATTAACGGTAACTACTGTGGCAAATGGTTGTGTTGATTCAGCCAATACCATAGTTGAACAAAATAATATACCACCCGCAGATGTAACAGCCGGCAATGACGGACCTTTAACCTGTACAGCGACAAGCGTGAACTTAACTGGTAGTTCATCAACTGGTGGTGTATTGTATAATTGGTCAGGTCCTAACGGATATACATCTACCTCACAAAATCCAGTGGTGAGTTTACCCGGCGCGTATAAACTTATTGTGACCGATCCGGAAAATCATTGCGTTGATAGTGCAACTACAATAATGGCACAAGATACGGCAAAACCGGCGGCAGTTACCGCTGATAATGACGGGCCGTTTACTTGTCTTAAAGACTTAGTAACGCTATCAGGTAATTCATCAACTGGTGGTGTTGAATACAGTTGGACAGGACCAGGAAACTTTAGTTCTGACTTGCAGAATCCGGTAATTGATTCATCAGGCACATACAGCCTTACCGTAACAAATCCTGGAAACGAATGTACTATAACCAAAGTAACAATTGTGGAAGAGGATGCTGAGTTACCTTCTGCAGTGAATGCAGTAAATGACGGACCGTTAACTTGTGAGGAGACCAGTGTAACATTAACAGGTAGTTCTGTTACACCAGGTGTATCTTACACTTGGATTGGCCCGAACGGGTTTACTTCAGCTTTGCCTACACCAACCACATCAGATTCGGGTAAGTACATACTTACAGTTACCGATCCTGATAATGGGTGTTATGTCGTGGACAGCACATTGGTTGAACAGGATGCCGATATACCGGTGGCTGTGACTGCCTCCAACAATGGTCCGCTGAACTGTTCCGCTACCAACATAACCATATCGGGAAATTCTTCCACTACGGGTGTTGAATACAGTTGGACAGGTCCGTCAGGGTTTACATCCGGCTTGAAAAGTCCAAGTGTGGATGAACCCGGTAAATATTATCTTACAGTGACTAATCCGGAAAACCAATGTTTTGTTTTGGACAGCACTATTGTTGAGCAGGATACCATAAAACCGGCATCGGTTTTCGCAGATAATGATGGTCCTATTACTTGTAGCGAGACCACTGCCGAATTGAGCGGGAATTCGTCGACACCAGGTGTATCTTACAGCTGGAGCGGCCCCGATGGATTTAATTCATTTGATCAAAATCCTGTAATAGACACATCCGGTACTTATTATTTGACGGTAACCAACGAAGAAAATAATTGTTTTGTTGAAACCTCTACTGTTGTTGCCGAGAATAGGACGTATCCTGGCGTGACGGCAGGTGTAGTAGATATACTCACCTGTGAAATTACTTCCATATTCATGTATGCTAGTTCGTCAACCGGTGGCGTTGAATTCAGTTGGACAGGTCCGGAAGACTATAATTCTACCGAACAATATCCGACAACATCGATTCCGGGAGATTACAAAGTTACCGTAACAAATCCTGTTAACGGATGTACATCGGCCGACAGTATCACCGTGTCAAATGACACCCTAGCCCCTGCTGATGTGACGGCTGCTGTTTCCGATACTATATCGTGCTTGGTAGACGATGTTACACTAATGGCTTCGTCCTCAACACCTGATGTATTATATGAATGGACAGGTCCAAACGGGTATCATTCAACAGAACAAAACCCCGTGGTAAATGTCAAAGGTGGTTATGAACTTACCGTAACCAACGAGGGCAATGGTTGTTCAACAATAGCGAATGTATCGGTAGAAGAAAACAAAGTGCTGCCACAGGATGTAAACGCCGATGTATCAGGAGACATTACATGTCTGGCGGATAGTGCGGCCCTGATTGGTTCATCCACAACTCCAGGTGTGACTTACAGTTGGGTAGGTCCTGGTTTTAGCTCTAATTTGCAAGTGGACAGCGTTGGCATCCCAGGCCCATATACATTAACAGTGACTGATCCTGAAAATGGCTGTATTGCCGTTGATATTGTGACAGTAGTAAGAAACATTCAGGTTCCGCAAGGGATAACAACAAATATATCCAATACATTGACTTGTAACAATCCAAGCGCTACTGTAACAGCTTCATCTTCAACCGGCACTGTAGAATATTCATGGACAGGACCGGGTGATTTCGAATCTGTTGAACAGTCACCTCAAGTAAGTGAGCCTGGCCCATATATAGTTACAATTACTAATACGGAAAATGGTTGTTTCACTACCAGGACATTGAATGTAAACCAGAACATAGCCATTCCGGCAGATGTTAGTGCATCTGCAATGGGTACACTTACATGCCTTAATACTTCGGTATCTTTAACAGGAAGTTCATCAACTTCCAACGCTACATATAGCTGGACAGGTCCGAACGGCTTTACTTCAACCTCACAATATCCAACAGTGAGCGATTCGGGTGACTATATGTTGGTTGTTACCCATCCGACAAGCGGATGTACCGATACAGCCGTAACAAATGTGGAAGAGAATACAACGCCTCCTGCTGATGTAATGGCTACGGCAAGTAGTGATTTGAATTGTGCTAACCAAATTGTGATGATCATAGGTACATCTTCTACAGCTACCGTAGATTACCACTGGGTGGGTCCATTTCCTTTTGAATCATGGAACGATGTTGATGCCACTGTTTTACCGGGTAAATATGTCCTTACAGTTACAAATACTTTGAATAGTTGTATTGCCAAGGATTCTGTGGAAATCGGGTCTGATTTCGAGCAGCCCAATCTTACAGCCCAGGGAGCAACAATCACTTGTACCGACGGAATTGTTACCATTTCAGCCGGTTCAACACCGCCTGACGTAACTTACCTTTGGTCAGACAACGTGATATTGAGCGACCCTACCCTGCCTAATGTGAATGTGTATGAAGGAGGGGAATATTCGGTGATAGCCACCGATCCGGCAAACGGCTGTTCGGATACGGCGTTTGTAAACGTGGTTATGGACACTGTAACTCCAAACCTTACCGTTTCGGATGATGATACGATTACTTGTTACGATCCCTCTGTAACCCTTTTGGCATCATCTACAACACCAGGGGTTACTATCACGTGGACAGGATTCCCGGGACAAAACCCAATAATTGTGAGCAGTCCGGATACTTATACCGCAACTGCCCTAAATCCTGGAAATGGCTGTAGTATAAGTAAAGATGTTATAGTAAGCGAGGACGTTGAGATTCCTGCACTAACTGCGGATGCCAATTATACGAACCTGACGTGTACGGTAACTTCTGTTACTTTAACTGCTTCTACATCTACACCAGGGACAACTTTACAATGGACAGGTTTTGGTTTAGGTACCAATCCTATTATGGTAAGTAACCCCGGAATATATTATGTTACTGCCCAAAAAACAAGTAATGGCTGTACGAATATGGATTCGGTAACAATTACCCAGGATATCCAGATACCTGACCTGGTAACCCAGGGGGCATCAATCACTTGTACAGATGGAATTGTTACCATTTCAGCCAGTTCAACAACGCCCGACGTGACTTACCAGTGGTCGGAAAACGTGATATTAAGCGACCGTACCCTGCCCAATGTCGATGTATATGTGGCTGACGATTATTCAGTCACTGTGACCGATCCCGTAAACGGTTGTACCAATTCGGCAATAGTCACTGTTGATATGGATACCTTGTCACCTGTATGCAATATCATTGCACCCTCCGGTTCACCTATTGCGTTGCAAAACGACACGATATCGTGCCAGGAATTAAGCGATGTTACCTATTCCTGGTCAATTACCGGAACAGGCTGGTCAATTGTTTCAGGAGAAAATACTTCTGAGCTTATATACACAGCAGGTGCCGTTGGCACAAGTGCAACCATTTCACTTTCCATTATTGATAATGGCAATGGATGTGATTCTGACTGCCAGATTGTATTGACTGCGGTATCATCGTTGAAAGGCATTAACGATGCAGGATCCGGTAAATCTGAGTTAACCGGAACAGAAAACATGGGTATGCCAATAAAGGTTTATCCGAATCCATTTTCAACCGATGCATGGATAGAATTTACACCTGTTGAAGACGGTCATATCACCGTCGATATCTATTCAGTAAGCGGAGTATTCCAGGAAAGGCTGTTTGAGAATGAGGTGGAACAGTCAATTCCTTACACGGTGGTTGTTGATGGAAACAAAATGTCAAAAGGCATTTATTATTGTGTTATTAAAACAAAAGATGAGGTATATACACGTAAATTAATGCTTATTAAGTAAGCTAATTTATGTGATAGTTTAGTATCTTTTGTAAGCAATTTTATAAGAGAGCAGGAAACATAGTTTTCCTGCTCTTTTTTTTTAAAGCTTTACTTTAATATAAAATAATCTCCATTCTTATATCATTGATTATTAACTTTTTACAAAAAAAACATTTTTTTTTTGATTTTGAAACATATAAATATTATGCACGTATAATTAGTTGATTTGGAATTGTTTATAAATTGTCCGCATTAATAGTTAAATTAAACAATTGGCTTAGTTAATACATTGTGAATTAACGGGTAAAAAGGCTACGAATAATATACTATCTAAACTAAAATTGGGTAATAAGGTGAAGACAGTTAGTGAATTTATGGGTAAAAAAATCCGGGAATTATGTTGGATTTTGGCCCAAACAAAGTTATCTGGATGGCACTCAAGACCTATTAAATCAGGGAGGCAATTCATTCAGGTTCTGTCACTAGGAATCATTTTTCTTTTATTAATGTTTTCAGGCTTACCGTTGCTTGCCCAGCCTGATATCACATCAGATGGCGGAGGTGCTACTGCAAGTGTAAGTGTGCCTGAGAATACGACCACTAGTACAACTCCCCGTAATGTAACGACAGTACAAGCAACAGGGGGAACAGGTGTTAAAACATACAGTATTGAAGGTGGTGCAGATGCATCACTTTTTACCATTAATAGTACTAGTGGTACACTGGATTTTACAGCAGCAGTGGATTATGAAGCTCCGGCTGATGCCGATGCAAATAATGTATATATAGTAGTAGTAAGGGCTACAGATGAAATCCTTGATTTCGATGAACAAACCATTTCTGTTAATGTAACCAATAATAGTCCACCGGTGATCACTAGTGCTGCAAACGTGAGTATCCCGGAAGAGACTACATCAGTGTTGACTGTTACAGCTACTGACCCTGATGTACCCAGCACCTTAGTGTTTTTTTTACTTCCTGCATTTGATGGCCCAAAATTTACAATAAATGCAAGCACGGGAGAACTAAGCTTTATAAGTGCGCCCGATTACGAAAATCCAGATGATTTATTTCCTCCTGTTAATAATCGTGTTTATGGTGTCATAGTGAGAGTAGATGATGGAGAAGATCTATCAGTGGCACAAGCAATCAATGTTACTGTAACCGATATTAATGATCCTCCTGTAATCACTTCCAATGGAGGTGGCGCTACAGCTTCAGTGAATGTCAATGAAAACAGTACTGCTGTTACTACAGTGACAGCTACTGATGATGATTCACCAATTCTTACATACAGTATTACAGGGGGTGTTGACCAGGCTTTCTTTAGTATTAATAGTTCATCGGGTGTTCTGACTTTTACGAGTGCACAGGATTTTGAAAGTCCGGCAGATGCCAACAGTGATAATGTTTACGAGGTACAGGTAACCGTATCGGACGGAGTAAATACGGATGTACAAGATATTTCCGTGAGTGTGATTGATGTTAACGAGCCGCCTGTGATTACTTCCGATGGAGGCGGGGCAAGTGCAAGTATCAGCATAGCTGAAAATACAACTGCCGTAACGACCGTAACAGCTACGGATGTCGATGTCCCTGCACAAACTCTTACCTTCAGCATTACCGGAGGGGCAGATGCGGCGAGCTTCAGCATTGTTGGTGCAACCGGTGTGATTACTTTTATTACAGCCCCGGATTATGAAAACCCCACCGATGCCGGTACCAACAATATTTATGATGTACAGGTAACTGTAACCGATAATGGCACAGGAACGTTGACCGATATTCAGGCCATTGCCGTGACAATTACCGATGCTAACGATGCACCGGTAATTACCTCCGATGGCGGCGGGGCAAATGCAAATATCAGCATAGCCGAGAACACTACTGCCGTAACGACGGTCACCGCAACCGATGAGGATGTCCCGGCACAAACCCTCACATACAGTATCAGCGGAGGGGCAGATGCAGCGGTCTTCAGCATTGTTGGTGCAACCGGTGTGCTTACGTTTATCACCGCCCCGGATTATGAAAACCCCACCGATGCCGGTACCAACAATATTTATGATGTAC
>CAZNMB010000105.1:0-6625 GCA_964574095.1 uncultured Dehalococcoidia bacterium | reverse complement strand
ATGATGGCGAACTTGTACATAACCGGAGGCCCACAAATTACCGCGACCGTCCTTCGGGGATCGACCGTCATGTCGATCATGAGGGTCGTGATCACCCCCACCTTCCCCGTCCACGTCTCGTCGCCCCGGTCCACAGTCTCGGCATAGGATACGTTCTCCCGGGACGTCCACCCCTGCACTTCGTCCAGGAAGAGCCGCTCGGCCGGGCCCTTTGCACCGAAGAGAATGGTAACGTCCCCGTAGTCTCTGCGGTTATCCAGCACGTAGTTGATGGCCGAACGAACCGGCACGAGGCCCAGCCCGCCGCAGATGAAGAGGATGTCCTTGCCTCTCATCTCGCCGTCGACAGGGAAGTGGGTACCGAACGGCCCCCGGATTCCCACCTTGTCGCCCGGCTTGAGGCCGTGCATGGCACGGGTGACGTTGCCGACGTTGCGCACGACCATCTGGAAGGACCCGTTCTGAGTCGGCGACGACGACACAGAAACGGGCGCCTCTCCGACCCCGATAACCGAGACCTCGACGAACTGGCCCGGCATATGCCCCAGCTCCCGGCCCGAGTCCAGCTTCACTTCAAAGAAGCGCTCGAGCGCTGTCATCGGCTCAGCTCTCACCACCGTGGCCATCTCGGGCAGGTAGATATCGCTCTGACCTGTGCTCGTGTTGCCCATCAGTTGCCCTCCGCGAGTCGGTTCATGACCTGGACAGGATTCGCGATGTTTGCCACGCAAGCGGTGATGCAGCGCCCGCACCCGACACACGCGATCCGCCCGCCGATCTTCGCGGGCACGTACTGGCCCTTCCTGTAGTAGCGGTGTCGAAACCGGGCAGTCGGGTCCTTGCGGAAATTCAGGTTGCCGGCCACGGTCGCGAAGCCAGTGAGCATACAGCCGTCCCACACCCGGACACGAGCGCCGCTGGAAAGGTCCCAGTTGAGGCGGTCACGCACGTCGAAGCAGTAGCAGGTGGGGCACACGAGGTTACACGACCCGCACGAGAAGCACAGCCTCGCCCGTTCCGCCCAGACCGGGTGATCGTAGTTGGCCTCGAGCAGCTCCGGCCACTTCGACGGCTCCACCTTCAACTCGTGCTTCCGCAGCCGCTGCCGATTGTAGTCCCAGACAAGCCGCCGCTGCTCCAGCCAGCTCTCTCCCGCCGCCGGCTCGTACTGCAGCCCGGCTATCAGTGACTCGCCCTTCTCCGTCTTCGCGTCCACTATGTAATCGTCGCCGATCTTGGTCAGCAGCACGTCGTAGCCGTCCTCGACATGCGCCGTACCCATGTAGCCCGCGAACACGTCCGGCGACACCTTCTGCACATCCACAGCGACGATGGTGACGTTCTTTCTCCGCTCGAGGTAGTGGACATCGGCATTCCCCTGCGAGAAGATCTCGTCCATCTGCAGTATCCCCACCAGGTCATAGGGATGCACCCCGAACAGCACGAAGGGCTCGGAGTCGATCAGGCTCTCGAAGCCCTTTCCTGCCTGGAATGACAGCACCTCCTCCCTCGGCGGCTGCAGGAATACCTTGGGGGGCAGAATGGACACATCGTAGTCCAGGCGCAGGTCATCGGAACTCGCCAGCGGAGCGAAGGCGAAGCGATCGCTCCGGGCCTGGACGCCGATAACCCTCCGCTCCTCGATGAGGTTGTCCACCCACGCCATCAGAGTCGTCGCACTCGTCTTCTTGATGCTCATATGTCGATCTCCGTCTCTTCGTCGGCGACCAGACGGCTGTACATCTGGTCCATGTAGCGGACGATGTCACGCCTGCTGATGATTCCGACCACCTTCTTGCCCTCAACCACGGGCACCCGTCGAATCCGGTGAGCGGCGAAGTGGTTGATAATCTCCACGACGAGGGTGTCCGGGGAGAAGGTGACCACGTTCCTGGTCATGACCTCTGACGCCGTCGTGTCCGCTGCATGGCCGCTCACCGCGAAGTTGACCACGTCGTGCTCGGTAACGATCCCCACAATGTTGCCGTCTTTCTCCACGATCGGCAGCCCGCTGATGTGCCACCGCAGCAGGACCTTGATCACGTCGGTGACAAGCATGTCCTCGTTCGCCGTGATGACCGTGGGCGTCATGATGTCCCTGGCCGTCCGCTTGAACGCCATAGCCGCTACCTCCCAGAGTAACTAGGCCCGCCAACCAGTGAAGTGCATCACAGCCAAACTAGCAGCGGGAACCATCACTGTCAAGGCGCTGTCAGCACGACTATGCGTTGCGCCTTTTGCCTATTCTGCCCGATTTCCGGGCGCATGTCCAGAGAGCGTCACGAGGCCATGACGGCGGCGATGGAGAGCGACGCGCCGGCCGCGGCGCAGCCGACCGGGACGCGGAATCCCCCGGAGAGAGACCCATCCGGCAGGACCAGGGCCTCGCGGTGGTAACATCGCCCAAAACGAAGTATACTTGGTGATTGGAGAGCGCCTGCGTACGAAATCGCCATGCGACACACGAGCTCCAGCGCTTCGAACAGGCCTGCCGGCGCCGCCGTGCTCAAGGCATCCGCGGAGCAGGCGGCGGATGGTACCATGCCCGAGGGTGCCGCGCCCGACATAGCGCACAGTCGCTACTCTTCCGAAGCCTGGAGCAGGGCAATCACATGCGTCCCCAGGGAGATGGAGTTCACCATCTTCCTGGACGGCCGGGAGCTGGTCACGGTCCTGTGCACCCCGACACGATTGACCCATCTCGTGCTCGGCTTCCTGTTCTCCGAGGGCGTGATAGACAGCATGAAGGACATCGCCACCATGCGCGTCTGTGAGGACGATCGCCTGGCCGACGTCAGGCTGGCCAGACCGGGCTACCAGCCGCCCGAGCGGCGGGTGGTGGGTTCGGGCTGCGGAGGGGGCGTCAGCCTGGCGAGCGATAGACGGAGGGTGGACTCCAGCCTGGTGGTCACACCGGAACTGGTTTCCTCACTGATGAAGCAGATGACCCGGCATGCGGATCTGTACCGAGCGTGCGGAGGCGTCCACACCTCCGCGCTGGCCGACGCGGAGGGCCTGAAGGCCATCGCCGAGGACATCGGCAGGCACAACACGCTGGACAAGATAGCGGGCCAGTGCCTCATGACGGGACTTTCGACCAGGGACGGGCTGCTGCTCACGACAGGCCGTCTCTCCTCGGAGATTCTCTACAAGGCCGCCAGGTTGGAGACGCCGGTGGTGGTCTCCCGGAGCTCTCCCACAGACAGGTCGATCTCTCTGGGACAGGAGCTTGGCATAACTCTCATCGGCTACGCGCGCGGCGACCGCATGTCCGTGTACTCGCACGCGGAGCGGGTACAGGGCGCGCTCTCCCGATAGCGGCCAGAGCCGGTTCAAAGGGGGCAGGATGTTTCGCAGTTTCGGATGGCCTGAGGCCCTGATCATCCTCGCTGTGATCCTCATAGTCTTCGGCGTGGGCAAGCTGCCGCAGGTCGGCGGGGCTCTCGGCAAGGGGATTCGAGAGTTCCGCAGAGGCAAGGCCGGGCTGCTTGAGGCCGCGGATGAAGATGAGGACGAAGCGGAGGCGGAGAAGCCCGGGCGCAAGAAGAAGACCTCCTGAGGCAAGGCGAGCGCAGGGGCCGGGCAGACCGCGGCTGAAGCGGGTCGGCAGTCGGCGCGGTGTGCCTTCCCCGGAACCGCCTGCAACCCGCCCCCGGTCCCCGAACCATACGCAACCTCCCGGCAGAGCAGGCAAAGACGATGGAAATCTTCGGTATGGGCCCGATGGAGATACTCGTGATCCTCATCGCGGGCCTCATCGTCTTCGGGCCGGGGAAGCTGCCCCAGCTCGCCCGAAACCTGGGGCGGGGCGTGGCCGCCTTGAGGAAGGCAACCAAAGACCTCACCGAGGAGATGTCCAAGGAGTTCCAGGAGCTTGAGCGGGAAGGGAAGGACCTGGTCGAAGAGGAGAAGGCCGCCGCGCGGAAGTCCGGCAAGGACGGCGAGCCGTGAGTCCTTCAGCGAGCACGGGCAAGCAGGAGATGACCCTCCTGGGCCACATTACCGAGCTTCGCCAGCGCCTGATCAAGTCCGTCATCGCTCTGGTAATCACCACCCTGATCTCGCTGGTCTTCGCCCGGTATATCTTCGACTTTCTGATCGCCCCCGCGCCCGACGACATCAGCCTGATCCGTACCGAGATGACGGAGATGCTCTCCACCTACATGAAGGTGGCGCTGATGGGCGGCATCGTCCTCGCGATGCCCGTGCTCATCTACCAGGGCATCATGTTCGTGTCGCCGGCCCTGACGCGCCGGGAGAAGAAGTACGTCTACCTCGCCCTTCCCTGGATAATGTTCATGTTCGCCGCAGGGTTCGCCTTCGGCTACTTCATCCTGGTGCCGCCGGCGACCAACTTCCTGCTCGACTTCATGAGCGACGTCGCCCGGCCGGAGATCAAGATTGGCAACTACATCTCGCTGGTCACGAGGCTGCTCGTTGCCATAGGGATCGTGTTCGAGACGCCGGTGGTCATCACTTTCCTGGCCCGGCTCGGCATCGTCAAGCCGGAGACACTCTCCCGCCGGCGCCGGTGGGCTATCGTCCTCGCGTTCGTCGCCGCGGCCATAATCACCCCCACCTTCGATCCCATCAACCAGTGTCTGGTCGCGGTGCCCCTGATCGTGCTCTATGAGATGAGCATCTGGCTGGCCAAGCTCGCCTACCGCGCCCGTACCCGGGCCCTCGCGTCGTCCGACGCCCTCGCGTAGCAGGACCCGAGAGGCTCTTGCGAAGCCAACAGCCTGCCCGAGGGGGGTAGGTTGGAGCATCCGCTCCAACCGTGCCTGGAGCGGATGCTCCAGGCTACCCTGTTCCGCCGGACGCCCGGGTCCTCGCGTCGTCCGACGCCATCTCGTAGCGGCCCCGGCGCGCGAACCGAGAAGTCCCCCTCAAAGGAATCATTACGAAAGGCTTACAGGACTATTACAACACCGTTACGATTCATGTCGGCAAGCGAGAAACCCTGCGCGGCGCTTGCCGCCGGTGTTGACAAGGCTCCAGGCATTAGCCTACAATCCTCACTTGCACTCGCCTGCGACAGGACTGCAGAGATTGCCCGGCCTTCGCTGAGGCTTCCGAGCCCGGGGATATGTTGGGCAGACACCTGTCTGCACCTGGAATAGTGTTGCAGCCAGCACTACAGCCGGCGAGTTCCCGTAGCGGCGTCGGCGTAGTGATGGGAGATTCGAGCGCCGGCTGCAGATAGAGCAGCGGCGGGGTCGGCGGCGTCTGGAAGCCCTGAGCGGCGAATGCGTAATCCGCCCCTGACAACACGAGGTGACACTCTGTAGCGATGGCCAAGAAGAAGATCCACTTCGACAACGCGGCGTTCGACATCGTGGCGGTGGCCGCCTCAGCGGGCGGGATAACCGCCTTGAGCACTCTGCTGGGCGCCATGCCTCCGGATTTCCCGGCGGCCATAGTCGTGGTGCAGCACGTGGACCCGCGGCACCGCAGCCTGCTGGCCGAGATCCTGGGCCGCCGCACGCAGCTCCGGGTCAAGCAGAGCGAAGAGGGTGACCGCCTCCAGGCGGGGACGGTCTTCATCGCCGCGCCCGACCGGCACCTGCTGGTCAATCCCGATGGCACTCTGTCGCACTCCCAGTCTGAGCTGGTGCATTTCGTGCGCCCCTCCGCCGACCTGCTGTTTGAGTCGGTGGCAGGAAGCTACAAGGAACGCGCCATTGCCGTGGTGCTCACCGGCTCCGGCAGCGACGGCGACATGGGCGTGCGGGCGATCAAGTCGACCGGCGGGGCTGTTATCGCCCAGGACCGGAGTACGTCCGAGTTCTTCGGCATGCCCGGCGCCGCCATAGCGACCGGGAGCGTTGACTATGTCCTGCAGTTGGAGGAGATACCGTTCGCGCTCGTGTCCCTGGTCATGAAGGGAGAAGTCGAATGAGTCCGGCCAAGAAGGATCTCAAGGCAGACCCGGCGTTCGAAACGCTTCTGGAGTACCTGAGGCGCACCCGCAGCTTCGATTTCACCGGATATAAGCGCGCCAGCCTCATGCGCCAGGTGGGGAAGCGCATGCATCACGTGAAGGTGGCCGGATTCGAGGAATACACGGACTACCTCGAGGTGCACCCCGAAGAGTTCTCTGCCCTCTTCAACACGATCCTCATCAACGTCACCGCCTTCTTCCGCGACTCGCCGACCTGGGAGTACCTGGGGCAGGAGATCATCCCCCGAATCATAGCGGACGGACGCGACCATCAGCCCATCAGGGTCTGGAGTGCCGGCTGCGCCTCCGGAGAGGAGGCCTTCTCCATATGCATTCTGCTGGCGGAAGCGCTGGGGGCCGAAGGGGAGCGACTCGCGCGCGAGGTCAAGATCTACGCCACGGACATAGACGAGGATGCCCTTGCCCAGGCCCGCCAGGCGAGCTACCGAGCCGCCGACCTGGAAGCCGTTCCGGACAGGTTCCGGGAGAAGTACTTCGAGCATGCAAGAGACCGCTTCGTGCTCCGCGGCGACCTGCGCCGGACCGTCATCTTCGGCCGGCACGACCTGATCCAGGATGCTCCAATATCGCGCGTCGACCTGCTGGTCTGCCGCAACACCCTGATGTACTTCAACTCTGAGGCCCAGGAGCGCACCCTGGCTCGTTTTCACTTCGCGGTCA
>CAZNMB010000104.1:0-6670 GCA_964574095.1 uncultured Dehalococcoidia bacterium | reverse complement strand
TTTCTGAGGGAAAGACTTCTTTAGTAATTTTCCATTTTGTATCTTGCCAATCCATGTGTCATCCTCATCAATTTTTGAAGATTCAGAATCTTTATTTTCAGACATCCTTCTAAAATTTAATAAAGATTATAACTATATAAATTTTTTTTACATCTAATGTAATTTACATTACATTAATATATTAAATTCATTAATATATCTTTAAATAGATTTCCTAAATACTCATTTGAATGAGGAAAATTAAAAGTTTTTTTAATTAAATTAGGCATACCTAAATAATAATAAAAGGAAATTTTTAGAATTTATAATTCTCATGTTTTACTATAACAAGAACAATTACATTTTTGGGCAAAATTAATACGCTCCTAGAATATAAAATGAATAAAAAGTTCAATCTAAACGATACATAAAATTTTAGTAAAATAAAATTTTAACTAAATAATAAAACAGAGTGTGTAAATTTAATTATGTTGGAGAAGCTAGCAATTAACAGTAAAAATCTTTCGAAATATTATGGAAAATTGTGCGCCGTGCATAACCTAAATTTGAAAATTCCTCTCGGTCAAACTTATGGATTACTTGGTCCAAACGGAGCTGGTAAAACTACCACTGTTAAACTATTAAATTCTATAATAATACCCTCATCTGGGGACGCTGAAGTTTTAGGATATCATATAAAATCTCAAAAACGTCAAGTAAAATCAAATTGTGGGTTTTTATCAGAATCACCAAGTCTATACGAAAAATTAACTGCTAGAGAATTTATAGAATTTGTGGGTGATTTATATTGCGTACCTAAGAATCTAATCCACAAACGGATTGATGAATTCTTAAAATTGTTTGATTTAGAAAAAAGAGAGACCGATCTTTTAGAAGGATATTCTAGAGGAATGAAACAAAAAGTGTGCTTATGTGCTACCCTAATACATGATCCAGAAATTTTATTTTTAGACGAGCCTACAGCAAATTTAGATCCTGTTTCCGCAAGGATTGTGAAGGATATTATATCAGATATGGCAAAAAAGGCTAATAAAACTGTTTTTATTTGCACTCATTTGCTCGATATTGCTAAAGAGCTGTGTGACATTATTGGAATTATTAACAACGGAGTTTTATTGATTGAAGGAAGCCCTAAGGAAGTAATAGAATCTGTAAGTGCAATTAATTTAGAGGACGCATATTTAAAAATACTTAATCCCTCACAAAATGGTACTTCCAATAAAGACTATCTTTCATGGAGGTAATTAATTTATTAATTTAAAAGTCATACTAAGATTTTCGTGTTTAAATTATGAACCTTTGGATAATAATAGCAAAAAATGAGCTTAGAATAAGAACAGCTAAATTTAAGTCTCATAGGAGGCTTTTTTTTATTATAATCTTTGCTATTTTTCTTTTCTGGGCAATATATTTGGGTCCAGTTTTCTTTAACGCAGTATTTCCAGAGATTTTATCGCTAATATCGGGAGTCCTCGAATTTGTACTGCAATTTGTTATTGAATATTTTTTAATGACTGTCTTTGTCATGTTCATATTATATCCAATTTTTCTGCTTTTTAGAAAATCTGAAATAGGTATTAAAGATGTAATATTATCTTCGCCGGTTAAATCTGGAGATATTTTCTTAGGTGAATTCTTTGGGCAATTACCCTTTATTTTTCTAATAGTTTTAGCAGTTGGACCCCTAGCAGCCAGTTTATTATCTCAGGCAAATCCACAATTAACAATTGTGCATTATATTATAATTTATTTAGTTATCTTTTTACTGATGACCTTTAGCCTAATAATTGGTACGATCTTAGCAAATTGGATTGAATTTAAAGTTTCTTCAAATAAAAAAAACAGTTCTTCAAGCAATTCTTATCTTTTATTACTGTCTTTTATCGTAATTATATCCTTTTATATCTTCCATTATGCGTTTAACCTTGCTTATAACGACCCAATTTTTAAAAATTGGCTATCAATTTTTCCTTCTTTTTGGTATTCAAATATAATTTTGTACATTATCAATCCTACACTCATTCAATCGTACATTGCAAATATTTGGTTAAGCATTATATTAGCAATTGGGATTCCTTTGATTTTTTTCTTCCTTTCTTATAAAAAAGCAGAAACTTTTAATAGTTATGAACCTCAACTTGAAAAAAATTTGCGTATTAAAGAACAAGAGGGAATATTTTTAAAAATAATTAAACAAATGACAAGAAAAAGCTATAAGATAGTTGTTATGGTTCAATTAAAAAATTTTTTAAGAAAAAAAGAAAATGTTACAAAATTGATTTATTCCATTGCTTTCACTGGTGTATTAGGTTTATTTATTTTTTTATCATTAAGTAACCCTCTAAATTCAATAAAAAATTACAGTTTAATGGAACTTGTTTCAATACCTGTTGAATATTTTGATATCTTGGTTGTTAGTATTATTTCCTGGATGGGTGGTTTAATTTTTGGCATGATGATGGGGATTAGCTCGATATTTGATTCCAAAGACATTCTTTATCTTTATAAAAAATCAACGAGAGGGATAAAAACTTCAATCTATGCTTTTTTGTATCTTATGACAGCTATTTTATTGTTATATGGTATAATCTTGACGATTTTTTTCACCATATTATTCTCATTAAATATTCTTGTTGTAGGTTTCTTTTTTAGCACATACTTTATCTATAGTTTTATATCTCTTGTCCAATTAGTTGGTTTACAATGCATCAGACCGTTTTATGGTGAAAGTGGAAAGCAAATATACTTTAAAATCTATTTTATTGGTGTTTTGCAAGTGATTTCTCTACTTGTTTCGTTATTTATTACCATTCCTCTATTTCCAATAGCAATCGACTATTCCTTAGGATTTTTGTATATTCTCTTTGTAAATATGGGTATTTCAGCAACGATCGCATTTGTCATGCTTCTATATGGTCTTTTCAAATTAAATAGAGCCGATTAATTTTCTTTGGTGTCTTTTCTTAATTTCATATAATTTTTTAAGATTCTATTGAGGAAACTTATTATTAAGGGAATAAATAATAAAAGCAACCCAAACGGATTTAAAATGATAAATGATATGACTGAAATAATAATCTCCAAAGGATTCATAAAAAAAAGAGAAATAATGAAAAAAATTATAATCACCAAACCAAATATCAGAAAAAAAAAATCTGCTTTTATCGAAACTAAAAGAATTAGAAGGATAAGCAGAAAAATCAACGAATTAAAAAAATCCATAAATTTCAACTTTTATAGTTTTCTTAAGAATCTAAGGATATATATAACAATTATTAATTAAAAAAAAAGTTAAAGTTTTTAATTTTACATATTCTTCTTTCGTTTAACGTAAATAACCGCGAGAATGGTTACAATCGAGACGCCTAAAATAGTGACTATTTCATAACCGGGTATTAAAGCATCATCTGTTGTTATTAATTGGATGGAAGCAATTGTTAAACCACCATATTCTATTGAGCCATATTCAAAAACACCATTACTGTTCCATCTAGCATTAAATATTGCATCACTTAATTCACCTATATCGAATGGTGCTCCACTATTATTAAAAACTGCTTCTAAATAGGTTGATTTAAACGTAACCTTGAATCCCAATCCTTGAGTTTCAACGGTCATGTTCCCATTCAAATAGGGAGTACCTTCAATCATAGTAGTAAAAGCATTTGTCATCATAGTATAATTAAACCCCTTTGCCATTATAAGAGGTATTCCACCAAATCCATACATTATGGTTGTTTCATTTAAACTATTAGGATCATAAATACCCATCATTGTATTATTTAAAAACATAGTCCAATTATTCAATCCTGCAGAATAATAGAGATCTATAGTGATCGCTGATGCAAATATACCTGGTGCAACCGTTATTACATCAGAAACATTTTCAACGGCAAGCCTTAAGCCAGCTCCAGCAAAAGCACCTAAATCTATACCAGTACTATTTTTATATAGTTCTGAAAGGAGATTATATGCAATTGTCCAATTTTCTTGACCAAATAACGCAATACCAGTCGTATTAACATTTGCCATATTAACTGTAGGCACCCATGTATATACGTCTCCTATTGCTACTCCAACAAAACTAGGAGGAGCTGCCGTAGAGGTATTAACAAACGACAGAAGGAGTAAACCACTAAATAATCCTATAAGTAATTTTTCTTTTTTTTTCATTTATATCACATAAATAATTAAATTTTATCGTGTAAAAAATATGTATTTATAATACTATAGATAAAAGATTTATATATAGTTGCTTTTTCCATTTAAGTTTAACTGAAGCTATAATAGTTACAATTGATATGCCTAACAAATCTTAAGGTTTTATATTGTGTTTCGATGTTTTATATCTATCCTACACTTTTGGAAAGCGTTAAAATAAAAATAAAGGTCAAAATAAATTGAAAATTAAAAAATAATAAAAAAAAATAATTAATTGATTTTAGCCCCACATTCAGCCCAATATATACCATTTTGAGAGATTTTGGCTCCATATATTGGGCAGCAATTTAGCGTATCTGCTTATTTCAAGATTACAATATATACTTGTATAGTTTTCTTAAGAATCCAAGGATATATCTAATAAATAATAAAAATAAAAAAATGAAAGTTTTTAATTTTAAATGTTCTTCTTTCGTTTTATGTAAATTATGGCGATAATGGTTACAATCGAGATCCCTAAAATAGTGACTATTTCATATCCCGGTATCAAACCTTCATCAGTTGGCATTAACTGAGCGGTTGCGAGCGTTAAACCACCATATGCAACTGAGCCGTAATCAAAAACACCTATGCTATTCCATCTAGCAGTCATCACAACATCTGACAATGTTCCTAGCTCAGTCGGCCCCATTGTTATGTTAACCATCCATTCTATGTACAGTTGTTTCATAGTTATCTTGAGTCCGTTACCAAGTACTTCTACAGTCATATTTCCGTCCAATCTTGGGATCGTAGCTATCATAGTTTGAAATCCTTTAGCTAACATGGTATAATTAAAACCGACTGGCATAATAAGGGGCGTTCCAGAAAACACATTCAGGACAGTAGATTCATTTAAAGAACTAGGGTCAATTAAGAAAATCATCGGATATGTCATGTTTGCTGCTGCAGATCGAAGAGTCCAGTTATTTGCGGCAGAAGCAGTGTAAAAATCAAAGTATAATCCTGATCCACTAAATGGCAAATATGGATGCGGTATTACATCTGAAACATTTACCATGACTGCTTTCATGCCAGCTCCTGCGAGGAAGTCAAAGTCCATGTGAGTAGTATTTTTAAAATAATCTAAGAAATACTCGTACATGTATGTCCACTCAGCAGCTCCAAATAAAAGAGAACCGGTAGAGTTTAAATTTACCACGTTAAGAGAAGCCGTCCATATAAATTCGTCTCCATTTTTTACACCTACATAACTAGGAGGTGCAGCAACAGAGACATTAGTGAAAGAAACAAGTAGTAGAATGCTTAGCATAAGACCAAAAAATAATTCTCTCTTTTTCATCTTTATCACAACTGAAGTTAATTTTGTCTTTGTAAAAAATTGTTGTTATAACATAGATTGATAAACATATATTTAAACATTTTTGTATGTAAATACATTTATCTATCAAGAGGATAAAGAATTTATAGGTTAATGGTATTAAATTACTCCAAAATTAATATTAAGCAAGTAAATGAATTATTAGTATCATTTGATCTAACCAATAACAAAAATGATTTAATTGAACAATTTTCAAGAGGATTAAATTTGCTGATGCAAAAGATTTAGAAGAAGCCTATTTGAAAATGTTGAGAATAGTTAGAACCAAAAATATTTTATCTTGGAGATAGATAGAAAATTTTCGATCTTAATACTTGACTACCGATTATGTTTTTTATGAAATAAAAAAGAAGAAAAAAAATAATTAAGTGAGTTTAGCTCCACATTCAGCACAAAAAACTCCTTTTTGAGAAACGCGTTCCCCACACATCGGGCAGAAATTTGCGGCTCCTGACTGCTTTAGGACTACTGCAGACGTTGTTGCAACGGTTGGATAATTATTTAACATAATCATTTCAGATTCTTGAGGTATTTGTATTATAACATTTGCTATTTTAGCTAACTGAAAGTAGCCAACAATTTGTAATATAAAGCCTATAAAAATTGTTATACCAAATATGAATAAAGCGTTCAATAAAGCTCCAGTGGCAAGATTATCAATACCTTGAATGATATCTCTCGTGATAATCTTTGAAAACATATCCTGATTTTCCTCAAAAAAGATCTTTAAATTCTTCCATGCTTTCCTTTCTAGTATAAAAGCTGAAATGATCAAAATAAGACCTAACGCTATTAAAACTGAACCAATTATAACCATCACCACGAAATTTCCAAGTGGAGTTAAAAAACCTATTGCCAAAAAAATTCCACCGAATAATATGTTGAAAAACGCGATGAATAATCTGGTAATGGAAGATATCATTTTTGAACGAAATTCCTCGAGAAGATCATTTTTAAGTGATAGGTTGATCGATTTTATGTTATTTAAAGCAGCAAACTTGAATATGATAACCAAAATAAATCCTATAAAACCTATGCCAGGTATCAGGGAAACAAGGAGGAAAATCGCGATCAACTGCATGTTCTTACCAAAATCTCTAAATGCGCTTAAAATTGAATTATTCCACA
>CAZNMB010000103.1:0-6735 GCA_964574095.1 uncultured Dehalococcoidia bacterium | reverse complement strand
CTAGATGGTCGAATCTCGGGTCCCCGTTTCCACCTACAGGATTCAACTCAACAGAGGCTTCGGATTCGAAGAAGCTCTGGCCGTCGTCCCCTATCTTGAGCGACTGGGTGCTTCCGACCTCTATGCGTCGCCTGTCTTCAAGGCGACCGAAGGCAGTTCCCACGGCTATGATGTGACTGACCCGCTGTCGCTCAACCCGGAACTCGGCACCGAGGACGCGTTCGAGCGGCTGGCAGCGGAACTGAGGCGCCGCGGCATGGGGCTGCTCCTGGACGTGGTCCCGAACCACATGGCCGCCAGCACAGAGAACCGATGGTGGATGGATGTCCTCGAAAACGGTCGTGCTTCCCCATTCGCTGAGTTCTTTGACATCGACTGGCAGCCGGGAACCGGGGTTCCGCGAGGCAGGGTGCTGGTTCCCATACTGAGCGCCCCAGTCGATGACCTCGTGCGGGCCCGCGAGCTTCGCCCGGTGCTGGAGGACGGCTGTCTCTTCGTTCGCTGGCAGGAGCAGAGGCTGCCTCTCGACATCGGGTCGTATGCCTTCGCTCTCACCCGGCCTCCGATCGAGGCGAGAAGCCGGTCGAGTTTCGGCCTGCCGGCTCTCACCGGGCTGAAGCGAGTACTGCGCGGCATGCAACGCCTGCCGCGGCACGAAGACGCGGAGCCGGCGGCCATGAGACGGAGCTACCATCGCCGGCAGAGGCTCAAGGGGGATTTCAGTCACGCGGTTGAGACTGAGCCCGGTCTGAGGTCCTGGGTTGAGGAGACCCTGGCGCTGTTCAGCGACGAGTCGAGCGGCACGGACGCCGCGGGGCGCATCAAGCGACTGCTGGAGCAGCAGGCCTATCGGTTGGCCTTCTGGAGGGATGGAATACGTGAGACCAACTACAGGCGCTTCTTCGACATTGGTGACTTGATCGGCGTCCGCGTTGGAGACCCGAGGGTATTCCGGGAGACGCACGCGCTGGTTGGCAGACTGGTCCGCGAGGGCAAGGCCACGGGCCTGAGAGTTGACCACATCGACGGCCTGAGAGATCCCCTCAAGTACCTCCGCCGTCTCCAGTCACACCTTGCCGCCGACAGGGGGACGGCCGGGACGAGCCGCTTCTACGTTCTCGTGGAGAAGATACTGATCGGTGACGAGACCCTGCCCGCCGAATGGCCCGTGTCCGGTACGACGGGCTACGACTTCTTCAATATCGCCGCCGGCCTGTTCGTGAATGAGACGGGGTTTCGGGCCATGCGGGACAGCTACGCCCGGCTGGTCGGCACGACCGAGACGTTCGATGACGTGGTCTACGCGAAGAAGAAGCAGGTGATGAGAGAGCTTTTTGCCGGTGAGATCAGCAGGCTGGGGCACCGGCTGGCGGAACTGGCCCGCCGCGACCGGGGTGCTCGACACATCCCGGGCCGGGACCTGACCGATGCCCTGGTGGAAGTGAGCGCGTGCCTTCCCGTGTACCGGACCTACACCAGGACCATCGAGGTACGTCCGCACGATGCAGACCAGTTGAACCGCGCTCTCGAGGCTGCCCGCAAACGGGCGCCTTCGCCGAACCGCGACGCCCTGACATTCCTGGAGCGCGTGCTCATGCTTGACGTTGCCGCGAATGCCGGCCGGGATGAGAGGGGTACCTGGCTCGCCTTCGTCATGACATGGCAGCAGCTCACGGGCGCTTTCATGGCGAAGGGTCTCGAGGATACGTCGCTCTACAACTACAATCCTCTGGTATCGCTCAACGATGTAGGCACGAAGCCGGTGCCGCGGCCTCGGCCGGTCCAGGCCTTCCACGATGGGAACCTCCAGCGTCGGCGTCGCTGGCCCCATACTATGAACGCAACCTCCACGCATGATTCGAAGCGCAGCGAGGACGTCCGCAGCAGGATCAGCGTTCTCTCGGAGATCCCCGACGAGTGGGACCGACGTGTGGCGAAATGGATGCGGTGGAACGGGCCCAAGAAGCGGAAGGTCAACGGCTGGCCCGTTCCTGACGCCGCCATGGAGGTCCTGCTGTACCAGACGCTCCTGGGCGCCTGGCCCCTTTCGCAGGAAGAAGTGCCCGCCTTCAAGGAGCGCCTGAGACGCTACCTGCTGAAGGCTGTCCGCCAGGCCAAGACGTCCACGGACTGGCTGTCGCCGGACCCGGGATATGAGGAGGCGCTGTTTGAGTTCGCCGAGTCCCTCCTTGCCGCCGCGGAGCGGAACAGGTTCCTCAGCGACTTCCTCGAATTCCAGAGTCTTACGGCCCGCTGCGGGGCCCTCAACTCCCTGGCCCTGGTGTTGCTCAAGGCTACGTCCCCCGGGACACCTGACTTCTATCAGGGAACGGAGCTATGGGACTTCAGCCTGGCCGACCCGGACAACCGGCGTCCGGTGGACTTCGCGCTGCGCGCGAGGCTGCTCAATGAGATAGTTGAGAAGGAGACCGAAGGCAAAGCCTCTCTGCTTCAGGAGCTGTTGTCCACGTGGGAGGACGGCCGCGTCAAGCTCTATGTCACGCACAAGGCATTGATCGCGCGCCGAGAGAACCGGGACCTCTTTCTGAACGGGGACTACGTCCCGCTGAGGCCGCGTGGTCGAAACAGGGAGCACGTTTGTGCCTTCGCGCGGCGACACGGATGCCGCTGGTCGCTGACCGTCGTGCCCCGGCTGTTGACGAGCCTGGTAGCGTCGGGGGGGCTGCCTCTGGGCGTGGGTGTCTGGGGCCGCGGACGACTTGTCCTGCCGGAGACGGCGCCTCGCAGATGGTCCAACGTCCTTACCGGTGAGACTATCGAACGGTCCCCCGCGACGCACGCTCTTACCCTGTCGCGGGTCTTCCGCACCTTACCGGTCGCGCTGCTGCTGTCGGAGGACTCCTGAGGAACGGCGCCGTTCGTCTCAGCGCGAAGCCGGGCGGTGGCGGCTACCAGAAGTTGACGTTGTAGATGCCCTCGGTCTCGCGCAGGACTCGCGTGACCTCTCGCTTGGTCGCGTCGTCCGTGATGGGCTCCACCTGTGAGACCGAGCCGCCTGCCGGGCGCTCCTTGTCTTTCCACGAGACGACGTACCCCGGAATGGTCGCGTAGACGAAGCTCCCCGAGCCGCAGCACGCCGTGTCCACGACGGCCGTGCCGATCACGCAAAGCACCTCCCTGCCATCCTCGGGCAGGCGCAACTCCTTCATCGGAGTGTAGGTGCCGCTGATCGACTGGATGTCTTCGCCCAGTTCCTGATGAACATACTCCATGACGTGTCACCTCGATTGTGAGGCAGACTGCCTCACCACAGCCTCGGCCCTCAGCCGCCTCCGGTGGGAGCGCTGCCTTGAGTGGGAGCGCAGCCTCCCCCAGCCGAGAGTGTGCCGAATGTGCAGATGACCCTCTTCGGGTGCTCGGCGCCGCATTCCGGACATTTGATTTCGCTGTCATCGTCGCCGATGCCCCTTCGCAGGTCGAACCGAAGTCCGCACTTGTTGCACTCGTACTCATAGATCGGCATCGTCCCTGTTCTCCTTCCTTCGTCGTGCTGAGCGTGCGCTCTCTTCACTCCCCGGTATGCTAATTGTACACCATCTTAGGGGGTTGGCCTCCGCGCGTCTGCGACTTATGTCTCACGGGCCTTGCATCATCTTCACTCCGCTGGCAACAGTATCCTTGACGCAACGATGCCATCACAGGCAGCAATTACGATGGGTCAATTCCAACGATTGACATCCGCCGTGCCGTTGTCTACGATTTGCCCACCGGGCCAATCTCCACATCGAAGGAATCTGCCATGGCACGAAGCGGGAAAAGGAAGGCTGTCCGAATCGGGCTGACTGTCGTCGCGGTAGTTGTCGTCGCCGTCCTGGTGGGTGGCTACGTATTCTACCGTGACCTGACGAGGGGGCCGCTGCCGAAACATGACGGCGAGCTCGCGGTCGCGGGTCTGGTTGACACGGTTGAGGTCCTGCGCGACGAGTGGGGTGTCCCCCATATCTACGCCGAGAACATGCACGACCTGTTCTTCGCCCAGGGCTACACCCAGGCCCAGGACCGCTGGTGGCAGATGGAGTTCTGGCGGCACATAGGCAGCGGCAGAATCGAGGAGACGACGGGCAGGGACGACGACCTGATCGAGGCGGACATCCTGATCCGGACTCTAGGCTGGCGCGACCTGGCCGAACGGGAGGCGGAGCTGTGCGACGCCGAGACGATGGCCTATCTGCAGGCCTTCGCCGACGGTGTCAACGCGTACATCACAAGCCGGAACCCGGGCGACCTGGCGCTGGAGTACGGCGTGCTGCGGCTGGTGGGCAAGAGAATCGACGTCGAGCCCTGGACGCCGGCCGATTCGCTCGTATGGGGCAAGGTCATGGCCTGGGACCTCGGCGGAGGAAACGCCGAACAGACGCGCTCCACAGTCTATGACCTCATGGGGCAGGAGATGGCCGATCAGTGGATGATGCCCCCGTGGCCGTTCGGCGAGAGGCCGACCATAGTCCAGCCTGAGGACCTGGGGCTCGCGCCTGTCACCGGGAACGCTGATGGCGCCGGCGAAGCCGAAACCGCCGAGGCCCCCCTTCTCGTCGCCGCCGCAAGCCGGTGTGACATCAGTCTCGTATTCGGCGAAGACCGGGGCATCGGAAGCAACAACTGGGTCGTCAGCGGCGACATGACGGAGAGCGGCATGCCGCTGCTGGCCAATGACCCCCACCTGGGTATCCAAATGCCGTCCATCTGGTACGAGATCGGGCTGCACTGCCTGCCTGGGGACGGGCAGGCCCCCTTCGACGTGACCGGGTTCACGTTCGCGCCGATACCGGGCGTCGTGATCGGCCACAATGGCTCGGTCGCCTGGGGAGTCACCAATACCGGCCCGGATGTGTCCGACCTGTACCGGATTCGCGTCAATCCGGACAACCCGCTTCAGTACGAGTGGAACGCTGAGTGGCGCGACATGACCGTGCGCCAGGAGACCATTCGTTTCGCGGGCAGCGATGAGACCTTCACCATACAGGTCAGGGAGACACACCTCGGCCCGATCATCAATGACAACGAGCTCGACGAGGAGACGGGCGAATCCCTCGGCTTCAACGACGAAGACCCGCTGGCGCTGCACTGGACGGGACTGGAGCCCGGCTCGATGTCGCGGGCGGTCTTCGGGATCAACACCGCCACCGGCTGGGACGAGTTCCGGAGCGCGCTGCAGTACTGGGACGTGCCGTCGCAGAACTTCATCTATGCCGACGTCGAGGGCAATATCGGCTACCAGATGCCCGGCCGCATACCCATCCGGTCCGGAAACCACAGCGGGCTTCTCCCCGCGCCCGGATGGACGGATGAGTTCGAATGGCAGGGCTATGTCCCGTATGATCTGCTGCCCCGTGTTCTCAATCCGCGACAGGGCTACATTGTCACAGCCAACCAGGCCGTGGTCCCGCCGGAGTACTACGACTGGCTGGCGCAGGAGCTGGGGGAGGGTCGGAACTACGTGTTCAGCCGCGAGTGGGACTATGGCTATCGCGCCCAGCGCATCGTGGACCTGCTGGAGTCCACCGCGCCGCACACGATCGAGAGCTTCCAGCACATTCAGGGAGACAACAAGCTGCTCAGCGCCGCCGAGGTCATGCCTTATCTCGCCGCCATCGAGTTCGACGACGCTGAGCTCGCCGCAGCGCGCGACTGGCTGCTCGAATGGGACTACCAGTTCGACATGGACAGCCCGCAGGCTGCGCTCTATGCTGAGTTCTGGTCGAGGCTGATGGAGAACCTGTTCAATGACCAGCTCGTCGATGACGAGCTGGAGGCTGCGGACAAGGCCTACGGCAGTGACCGCGACATGATGGCCGCCGCGCTCCTGCTGCGGGAACCGGACAACGCCTGGTGGGACAATGCCGCTACGGACGATGTTGTCGAGACACGCGACGACACTCTGCTGCAGTCGTTCCGCGAAGGATATGAAAACGCGGTGGATGCGCTCGGCGGCAACAGGGAGAAGTGGGAATGGGGCGACCTGCACCGGGCCACCTTCGTCAGCAATCCACTGGGGGCCAGCGGTACCTGGCTCATCGAGCGCATGGTCAATCGAGGGCCGTTCGCCGTCGCCGGCACGATGGCGGCCGTGAACAACACCGCGTGGGGAGTCGGCTCCGATGAGGACTTCGAGGTGCTGTACATGCCGTCGATGCGGATGATCGTCGATCTGGCCGATCTCACCCGCAGCCTGTCGGTGCACACGACCGGACAGAGCGGTCATCCCTGTAGCCAGCACTATGACGACATGATCGACCTCTGGCGCAACATAGAGTACTATCCGATGATGTGGACGACGGACCAGGTGGAGGCGGCCGCGGTTGCCCGGCTGGTCCTGAATCCGGGGCCATAGAGACCGAGTACGGAACCAGCACCGCGCCCCTTTCTGGATTCGCGGATGAGAATCAGAGTCAACGGCGTAGAGCTGTACTATGAGGAGCATGGAGAAGGCGATCCGGTCGTGCTTATCCACGGCTGGCTGGACAACACGGCCGTGTGGGATTCCCAGATAGACTTCCTGGCGAAGACGCGCAGGGTGATTGCGTATGACCACAGGGGTCACGGGCGCTCGGACCGGCCGAAGGGCGACTACTCGGTAAGGGCTCTTGCCGATGACCTCCACGCTCTGACGCGGAATCTGGGGCTGGGAAGGGTCGCGCTCGTCGGCCACTCGCTGGGAAGCATGACCGCCCTTACGTTCGCCCTGGACCACCCGGACGGGCTCTCCAGGCTGGT
>CAZNMB010000102.1:0-6807 GCA_964574095.1 uncultured Dehalococcoidia bacterium | reverse complement strand
GGGGGGAACTTGCCAATGGCCACACTCAAGCTGACCATCGATGACGTCGAAGTCGAGGTGGAGGAGGGTGGCACCGTACTCGGGGCGGCCCGGGCCGCGGGAATCTACATCCCCGCTCTCTGCGCCCACCCGGACCTGCCGCCGGCGCCGGGCATGAAGCCCGACAGGCTGGTCTACCTTGGCGGCCAGCCGTACGAGAGCTCGGACGCGGGCGGGGAGTACGCCGGATGCGGCCTCTGCGTAGTCGAGGTTGAAGGGACCGAACGGCCGCAGACCTCGTGCAATCTGCGGGCCGTGGCGGGGATGGTGGTCCGCACCGGGACGCCAGCGGTAGAGGAGCTGCGGCGGGAGAACCTGAGGGCGATTCTGGCCAGGCATCCGCATGCGTGCCTCACCTGCAGCCAGAGAGAGGGCTGCAGCCCGTTTGAGTCGTGCCCCAACAGCCTGCCCGTTGCGGAGCGGTGCTGCTCCAAACTGGGGCACTGCGAGATCCAGGCCGTGGGCGGGTACGTGGGGATCGAGGGCGACACGCCCCGCTACGTGCCCAGGGGTCTCCCGACCAAGAACGACGAGCCCCTGTTCACTCAGGACTACAACCTGTGCATCGGATGCCTCCGGTGCGTCCGTGCCTGCCGGGACCTGCGCGGCGTTGGGGCACTTGGCTTCGTGATCCGGGACGGCGAGGTGCTGGCGGGGCCGCTGGCCCCGTCGCTGAAGGAGTCGGAGTGCAAGTTCTGCGGCGCCTGTGTCGAGGTCTGCCCCACCGGCGCCCTGCTGGATGTCGGCGTGAAGAGGTCCGAACGCGAGGCGGCGCTGGTCCCATGCTCTCACGCCTGCCCCGCGGGTATCGACGTTCCGCGGTACGTGCGGCTGCTCGCCGAGGGCAGGCTTTCCGAGGCGCTGGCCGTGGTCCGGGAGAAGGTCCCCTTCCCGGGCGTGCTCGGCAGGGTCTGCTTCCACCCATGCGAGGAAGTATGCCGGCGCGGCCGGATCAACGAGCCGATAGCCATAGACGCGCTCAAGCGGTGCGCGGCGGACCTGGGCGGGACCCAGGCAGGCGCAGGTTCTGTGAAGGCGGTCGCGACGGGGAAGAAAGCCGCCGTGGTGGGATCGGGGCCGGCGGGGCTCACCGCGGCCTACTACCTGGCCGGGGCCGGGCACTCAGTCACCGTTTTCGAGTCGCTGGCCGAACCCGGCGGGATGATGCGGGTGGGAATACCGGGATACCGCCTGCCCCGGGAAGTGCTCGACCGCGAGATCGAGGCGATCAGCAGCGCCGGAGTCGAGATTCGGACCGGCGCCAGGGTTGAGTCCCTCGCCGCCCTGCGGGAGGAGGGCTACGACGCTGTCTTCCTCGCAATGGGAGCCCACAAGGGCATCAAGATGGGGATCGAGGGTGAAGACGGGCCCGGCGTGGTTGACGCGGTGTCCTTTCTCAGGGACGCCGGCCTGGGTGCGGGGGCCCGGCTGGGGGAGCGCGTGGCGGTGGTCGGGGGCGGCAATGCAGCCGTGGACGCCGCCCGTACGGCGCTGCGCCTTGGGGCGGGCGATGTGACGATAGTGTACCGCCGCTCTCGGGAGGAGATGCCGGCCACCCCGGAGGAGGTGGAGGCGGCGATTGAGGAGGGCGTGAACCTGCAGTTCCTCGCGGCTCCGAAGAGTATATCGAGGACGGGCGGCAAGCTCGTGATGGAATGCCAGCGCATGGAGCTTGGTGAGCCCGACGCCAGCGGCAGGAGGCGACCGAAGCCGATCGACGGCAGCGGGTTCACGCTGGACCTGGACGCGGCTATTGCCGCCATCGGGCAGGAGCCCGAAGTCCCCGACAGCATGGAGCTCGATACGGTGGCCGGCGGCAGGCTGAAGGCGGACCCCCAGACCCTTGCCATGAGTGAGAAAGGCGTCTTCGCCGGTGGCGACGTGGTCACGGGCCCGGCCTCGGTGATCGAGGCGATCGCTGCCGGAAGGAAGGCGGCCGCGTCGATAGACCGGTACCTGGGGGGCAGCGGTGAGATCGGGGAGGAGCGCGCCGGTTCCGACGCACCGGGCCCGTCGCTGGGCCGCGACGAGGGGTTCTTCGACAGGCATCGGGTCTCCATGCCGTGTCTTGCGGTGGAGAGGCGGGGGAGCGGTTTCTCCGAGGTGGCGCTGGGCCTCGACCGCGAGACGGCCGCAGCGGAGGCGGAGCGATGTCTGAGGTGCGATTTGAGGTTGAGGATATCGCCGGTGATGCTGCCTCCCGACGAGTGGCCGGAGTTCAATGAGCAGAATGTGAGTGAGTCGCCCGAGACCGACGGCGTGTTCCGGCTGTTCGATGAGAACAAGGAGGTCGTTTATGTCGGAAGCGGGCAGAGTATCCGGGGAGGACTGGAGGAGATACTGAATTCCGGGGATGAATGGGTTGAGAAGGCGCGGTACTTGCATTTTGAAGAGACCTTGATGTATACTATGCGTGAAAGCGAGTTGCTGCAGCAGTTCCTGGAGGAACACGGTCGGCTCCCCGAAGGAAACGACCAGCTCTTTTGAAAACTGAATACGATCTCAACTGATGAAGTTGATGATGCTTCCTGGTGATTAGAGCGGGGTGGACCCACCCGTTCCCATCCCGAACACGGAAGTGAAACTCCCCAGCGCAGACGATACTGAGGGGGCAACCTCTTGTGGAAAATATGCCATCGCCAGGAAGCGCTGAATAGCCCAAATTTTCCATAGCTTTAGTTAATTTGGGCTATTCTGTCTCTAGGACAAGTGTGGTAAAATAGGGTTGTGATCGGTACCGGAACTGGTGCTTCGCTATATCCGGGCCGCAGGACATATTAATGAGCAATAGATTCGACAAGTTCACCGAGCGGGCCCGCAAGGTCCTGGCCCTGGCCCAGGAAGAGGCTCGCAGGTTCAATCACAGCTACATCGGCACCGAGCATATCCTGCTGGGGCTGGTGCGAGAGGAAGAAGGCATGGCCGCCAAGATCCTCTCCAACCTTGGCATCGGGTTGAACAAGGTGCGAGCGGCTGTCGAGTTCATCATCGGCCGCGGAGAGGGCTCGAGCCAGACCGATGTCGGCCTCACGCCGCGGGCGAAGAGGGTGATCGAGCTGGCTGTCGATGAGGCCCGCCTGCTCGGCCATCAGTATATCGGGACCGAACACATACTCCTCGGTCTGCTGCGTGAAGGCGAAGGCGTCGCCGCGGGCGTGCTGGAGAGCCTGGGCGTAAGCGTGGACCGGGTACATGCCGAGCTCAGTCGTGCTCACAGCCAGAGCGCGCAGCAGGCCGCGAGCCGCCCCACCACCAAGACCCCGACTCTCGACCAGCTGGGCATCGACCTCACCGCGGCAGCGCGGGCGGGCAAGCTCGATCCGGTGATCGGGCGCGCCAAGGAGATCGAGCGCGTTATCCAGGTGCTCAGCCGCCGCACGAAGAACAACCCCGTCCTCATCGGTGAGCCCGGGGTGGGCAAGACCGCCATCGCCGAAGCGATCGCGCACCGCATCGCCGCCGGCGACGTCCCGGAGACGCTGCAGGGCAGGAGGCTGCTCACGCTGGATGTCGGCTCCCTGGTCGCCGGGACGAAATACCGGGGCGAGTTCGAAGAACGGCTGAAGAAGGTAATCGAGGAGATCAAAACCGCAGGCAACTGCGTGCTCTTTGTCGATGAGATCCACACCCTGGTCGGAGCGGGTGCCGCCGAGGGCGCTGTCGATGCCGCCAGCATCTTGAAGCCGTCCCTGGCGCGAGGCGAGATACAGTGCATCGGCGCCACCACCCTCGATGACTACCGCAAGCATGTGGAGCGTGACGCCGCGCTGGAGCGGCGGTTCCAGCCTATCCTGGTTGAGGAGCCCACGGCGGAGCAGGCGATAGACATTCTCAGGGGCATCAAGAGCCGCTACGAGGAGTATCACCGACTGACCATCGACGACGAGGCTGTGAAGTCGGCGGTGGGACTGGCGTCGCGGTACATACCCGACCGCTTCCTGCCGGACAAGGCGATCGACCTCATGGACGAGGCGGCGTCGCGGCTGCGCATCAAGCACTACAAACAGACTTCGGAGTTGGGCGACGCGACGGAGGAGCTGGAGGGGGTGCGCCGGGAGAAGAAGAAGGCCATGTCCGCCGACCAGTTCGAAGAAGCCGCCGAGCTGCGCGACAAGGAGCTTGAGTTGGGCGACAAGGTGGGAGTGATGGAGGCTGACTTCCGCCGCGAGCGCGATTCGGAGGAGAAGGTAGTTACTGAGGAGCACATCGCCGAAGTCGTGAGCATGTGGACCGGCATACCCGTTACGAGACTGGCCGCGGACGAGACCAGCCGGCTGCTTCAGATGGAGGAGGCGCTGCACAAGCGCATCGTCGGCCAGGATGAAGCGATCGTCGCGATTGCCAAGGCGGTCAGGCGGGCAAGGGCGGGGCTCAAGGACCCCAGGAGGCCCATCGGCAGCTTTATCTTCCTCGGGCCCACCGGAGTCGGCAAGACGGAGCTTGTGCGCGCGCTGTCCGAGTTCATGTTCGGCAGCGAGGAGTCTCTGGTCAGGCTCGACATGTCGGAGTTCATGGAGAGGCACGCTGTGGCGCGCCTGGTCGGCGCTCCCCCCGGATACGTGGGTTATGACGAAGGGGGGCAGTTGACCGAGGCGGTGAGACGCAAGTCCTACTCGGCGATACTTCTCGACGAGATCGAGAAGGCGCACCCGGACGTGTTCAACATCCTGCTGCAGATATTCGACGACGGCCACCTGACGGATGCCAAGGGCAGGCGCGTCGATTTCCGCAACAGCATTATCATCATGACCAGCAACATCGGGTCGGAGCTCATCCGCAAGGAGGGCACCCTCGGGTTCATCTCCCGCGCCGATGAGGGCAAGGTCGCCCAGATGTCCTACGAGAAGATGAGGGACAAGGTGCTCGAAGAGATGAAGAAGACCTTCCGCCCCGAGTTCCTTAACCGCATCGACGGCACCGTGGTCTTCCACTCCCTGACCAGGGAGCATATCAGGAAGATCGTGGAGCTGATGCTCCAGCAGGTCGAGGGGCAGCTCAAGGACAAAGAGATAAAGATCGAAATAACCGACGCCGCGAAAGACTTCCTCGGAGAGAAGGGCTTCGACCCGGCCTTCGGCGCTCGCCCCCTGAGAAGGGTGATCGAGCACATGGTTGAGGACCCGCTGTCCGAGGCCATCCTCGAGAACCGGTTCCGGCCCGGCGACACCGTCCAGATCGACTGCCAGAACGGCGAGATCGTGCTGGACTCGGCCGCCATGGTCAGCCCCACCTAGCCGGCGACAACAGCCGCCGGTCCCGTGTCTCCGCGCCCCGTTGACCGCCACTCGCCCACTTCGCATCCGCCTGTCTTCTCAGGGGAGCTTCTGCGACCGTCCGCCAGCCATTGACAACGCGGGTCGGATGGGCTAGTATGCTGGCGCTATGCTCGCAGACGCACGTCACGGACGCTCGCGCAGTCACACACTTCGTCCGCGCGTGCCTGTCCCCCGAGCGCTCCCGCCGTGACGGAGAAGGACTGCCGGCAGGCGCTTCTCAGTACCTCTTCGATAGCTGCGTCCGGAGACCCATTTCAAACCAAGGAGGAATAGATGGCCAAGTCGAAGTACGAAAGGTTGTTTTCCCCGGGGAGAATCGGGACGCTCGAACTGAAGAACCGGATAGTGTACCCGCCGATGGGCACCAACGTGTGCACCTTCGAAGGGGAGGTCACTGACCGCTTCAAGGCGTATCACGCGGCGAGGGCAGCCGGCGGGATCGGACTGGACATAATCGAGAACGCCGGTGTAGATACGCAGATGAGTGGAGCCCGGCTGCCCTTCGGGTTGAACATCGACAACGACAGGTTCATCCCCGGGCTCAAGGAACTGGTGAAGCTCATTCACAAGAATGGCGCCAAGGCCGCCCTGCAAATCTACCTGGGCACGCTCTGGGCGAAGCCCGAGGGAAGGCCGGTGTTCGGTGCGGAGCTTCCGGTGGAGTTCAGTCTGGACGACATAAAGCTGGCCTTCCAGCGCTTCGCCGAAGCGGGGAGGAGGGCGAAGGAGGCCGGGTTCGACGCGATCGAAATCCACGGCGCCAACATAAATGCGCAGACCCAGTTCCGCTCCTCCGTCTGGAACAAGCGGAAGGACAAGTACGGCGGCAGCGTGGAGAACCGGGCGCGCTTCATGTGCGGCACCTTGAAGGCGGTTAGGAAAGAGGTCGGCAAGAAGTTCCCGCTATGGTGCCGCACCAGCCTCTTCGAGGTCTACCACACCGAGGGAGGCAGAGTAGTGGAGTACGGCGTCACCCTTCAGGATACGCTGGTGCACGTCCCCATGTTCGTGGCCGCCGGCGCCGACGCCATTCATCTCTCTCAGGGCGGTTTCTACGACTACGCGTGGCAGTACTACACGATGTGCCCGACAGCGGCCGACGGGCCCGCGCCCTACCTGAAGATGGTCGAGCAGGTGAAGAAGACGGTCGATGTCCCCGTGATCGCCGCGGCGCACATCACCCCGGAGATCGGGGATCAGGCCATCAGGGCGGGGCAGATCGACTTCGTCGCCATGGGCAGACTGCTACAGGCGGACCCCGACCTCCCCAAGAAGCTGGCCGCAGGCAAGGAGAGCGAGATACGGCCGTGCATCCACTGCAACCACTGCATCGAGACTCTCTCCTGGGCCGACGGCGTCTTCTGCTCGGTCAACCCCGCGGTGGGCCGGGAGGACGAGTTCGCGATCAAGAAGGCGGCCAAGGCGAAGAAGGTGTTTGTGGTGGGCGGAGGCCCGGCGGGCATGGAGGCGGCACGGGTGGCCGCTCTGAGGG
>CAZNMB010000101.1:0-6835 GCA_964574095.1 uncultured Dehalococcoidia bacterium | reverse complement strand
GATCAAGCCGGTTGAGGTTGCCCTGTGAGCCCAAAGCTCCCCGCGGCCAAGGCCGGAGAGGGATCGCGGCCAGGATGGCCGTGCTACGATGCCAGAGCCCCCCTGACCATCAGAAGGGCAGCTATGCCCCGGTTCTCTGAGCGGGCCCTATTCGAGGACGATGTCCCCGCTCTTGCCCCCGCTCTTTCGCACCAGGCGGATGTCGTCAATGCGCATCGCCCGGTCCATCGCCTTGCACATGTCGTAGACCGTCAGCGCCGCGACCGCCACGGCGGTGAGGGCCTCCATTTCGACGCCGGTCTGCGCCGTCGTCTTGACGGTGGCGGCGATGTCCAGCGCGGAGCGGGTCTCGTCCAGGGTCAGCTCGACGTCGGCGTTGGTGATCGGGAGCGGGTGGCAGAGAGGGATCAGCAGGTGCGTCTGCTTGGCCGCCATGATCCCGGCGAGCCTGGCCGTGGTAAGCACGTCCCCCTTCTTCGTCTCCCCTCGCCCGATTGCCTCCAACGTTGAGGGCTTCATGATGACCGTGCCTTTGGCGGTGGCCACTCGCTCCGTTGCCGCCTTACCGGTTATGTCAACCATCCGCACCTTGCCGTCCGAGTCGAAATGGGTGGGTGTGGGGTTGCCCTTACGCATGCCGGCCTCGCGGTTGGCCAGCGTGTTGGCACGCTCGTTCTCCGGGTGTCCGGCATGACCGCGCAGCCAGGACCACTTCACGCTCCGCTCGGCGGCCAGCCGGTCCAGCTCGCTCCAGAGGTCGCGGTTGGCGTTGCGCTTCCAGTTCCGCGTCATGGTGTTCACCAGGTACTGGCTGTCGCTCTCGATCGTTACCTCGGAGCCCGGCGGCGTCTCGGCGAGACCCCGTATCGCGGCCATCAGCTCCATGCGGTTGTTGGTCGTCCCCTGCTCCCGGCCCGCGATCTCTTTCCTCTTGCGGCCGTCGACAATGATCGCCGCCCAGCCCCCCGGGCCGGGGTTCCCGATGCAGGCTCCGTCGGTGTAGATCCTTATCATCGCTGCCGCTAGCCTCCGATCTGGGCCATGAATCGCTCACAGGTGATGCCGGCTTCGAGCCTGTGGCCCTCCGGCTTGGAGGAGGCGGCCTCCCTGATCAGGTGCTTGATGTCGTCGCTGGTGGCCCCCTGCCGAAGCGGCCCCCGGAGGTCCACCTCGCTGTCCGAGAAGAGGCACGGCCGCAGCCTGCCGTCGGCTGTGAGGCGCAGCCTGTTGCATGCCTGGCAGAAGTGCTCGCTCACGGGGCTGATGAAGCCGATCGTGCCCGTCGCGCCGGGGAGCCGGAAGTACTTCGCCGGGCCGCCGCCGCTGCCGAACGCGGGCTCCAGGGAGCCCAGCGCCTCGATGCGCTCCCTGATCTCCGCCACGGGCACGAGCAGGTCATTCGCCTGCTTCGCGCCGTTGGCGAACGGCATGTACTCGATGAACCGCACGTGCCAGTCTCCATCGAGAGTAAGGCGCGCGAAGTCGACTACCTCGTCGTCGTTCGTACCCCGGATGACCACGGTGTTGGTCTTCACCGGCCCGAGACCGGCGCGCCTGGCGGCGTCGATGCCCCGGAGAACGCGGGCGAGGTTGCCGACGCGCGTGATGCGATGGAACCGCCCGCGCCGCAGCGAGTCGAGGCTCACGTTGACGCGGCGCAGGCCGGACGCCTTGAGATCGCCGGCGTATTGCTCCAGCAGCTCCGCGTTGGTTGTCATCGAGATGTCGTCGATGCCCTCGATTTCAGACAGCATGGCCACGAGGCCCGCCAGGCCCGCCCTTACCAGCGGCTCGCCGCCGGTGAGCCTGACCTTGGCGATGCCCAGCTCCGCGGCGGCCCGCGTCACAGTAGTGATCTCCTCGTAGCTGAGGATGTCTTCGTGAGCGGCGAGGGGGATACCCTCCGGGGGCATGCAGTAGACGCACCGCAGGTTGCAGCGGTCGGTGACGGATACCCGCAGGTAGTTCAGGGGCCGGTGGAAGGAGTCTGAGAGCTTTGTCATGGCTCATGCCTCAGGGCTTCGAGCAGGGGCCTTGCCTTCTGCGCCGCCCTGGCCCGGTGGCTTATCGCGTTCTTCTCCTCCAGGGTAAGCTCTGCGACCCGCTTGTTCAACTGCGGCAGGCAGAAGACCGGGTCGTAGCCGAAGCCGCCGCGCCCCCTGGAATCGAAGGCGATGATGCCCTCACATACTCCCTCGCAGGTCTCCACGTGGCTTCCGGGCGTGGCAATGGCGATCACGCACCTGAAGCGCGCCCCCCTCTTCTCCCAGGGCACGTCCTTGAGCTTCGACAGAAGGAAGTGGTTCCGCTCCCGGTCCGTGGCGTTGTCGCCGGCATAGCGGCGGGATAGCGGGCCGGGCTCTCCCCCCAGGGCGTCAACCTCGAGGCCGGAGTCGTCGGCCAGGGTGATGAGCCCGCTCAGCGCGGCGTATGCGGTTGCCTTCTTGACGGCGTTCTCTTCCAGTGTCAGGCCGGTCTCTTCGACCTCGTCGAGAATGCCCTCATCGGCGAGGGTGGACAGATCGAAGGACAGGCCGTTGAGCAGTTCAACGTATTCGCGGAGCTTGCCCGCGTTGTTCGTGGCAACCAGGAGCTTCGCTCGCTCAGTCAAGGTTGGTGTATCTTCCCTCCAGCTTCTTCATCACCTCCGGCATGGTGGTGTACTCCATCTCGTCGAGGGGAAGCCGGTGCGGCTCGAAAGGCCCGTGGCGGCGCATGTACTCGGCGACCACGTTGGCTGTCCGCCGCGTTTCGTCGAAGCTGGGGTCGTCGAACATGTCGCGTGGGCCAACGAGCTTGCCGTCGGAGATCTGGAAGCCGGCGGCGATCACTCTGGGGGGGCCGTCAAAGCGCGAGGGATTGCTCTGCTCGAGGGCCACCGGCATCAGCGGGCCGTTGTGCGAGCCGCGCATCCAGCCCTCGACGAGGGCGGGGTGGCTGAAGGGCTCGAGCACCTCTCCCACGGCGGGGAACTCGCCCTGACAGCGGACGATGCATACCGGGTCGTCCTTGCCGACATACCTTCCGGCGATGAGAGCGAGACGCTGCGTCGAGCTGACGGCGCCGATGTTGCCCGTCTCCCGGTGATGCACCGCCTTCACCACGAACCGGGAGGGGGCCCCGATCAGGACCAGCATGCTGTAGATCTCCTCGGGCGCGTTGAAGACGATCTTCTTGTGCTCCTTGACGTCGTGCACCTCAAACGAGAAACCGCAGTGCATGTTGGGGGCGATGACCAGACCTATGGTATTGAAGGGATCGGCGAAAATCTTGTAGAGGGGCATGTTCCAGGCACCCGCGGATGTCTTGTCCGCCATGAAGATGATTACCGGCTCCGATCGCCTCTCTTTGAACTCCATCTCGGCGACGCCGGGCCCCATGGCCTTCACATTGCCGGAAAAGGCATCCGCAAGCAAGTCCTGTCCTGCACCGTAGAGGCCGAGCTTCTTGGCGACCTCGGTGCCGGCGACGAAGGTGTCCCAGGCCAACTGGTGGATGCGGGAATTGTCTTCCCCCTGCTCGTGCGTCATTATGAGCTGGAGGTCGTCGCCGCAGCGGGTCACGTGGTAGTCCACGAGCAACCCTTCGTTCTTCGCCTTCTGCATGTGCTCCCGGGCCGTATCCAGGATGTCCGGATGGGAGCTCGAGTGGCCCACATACCCTCCGATGTCGGCCTTGATTGCGCTCAGCGTCATCAAACCGCCCATTGGTACCCTCCTGAGTTGGAATTGGCTGGCGCCGGCGGGCCCGTGGCCCCGGCGCTGCAGGGTGCCGCGGAAAAGCTGCCCGGCGCGGCACGATCCGGATGTGTTTCTTCTGCCCTCCCTCCCCGGCGATCAGTACTCGCAGCCGGCCCGGGCCTTGACCCCCTTGGCGAACGGGTGCTTGACCGCCTTCATCTCGGTCACCAGGTCGGCGATCGCTATCAGTCTGTCGTCGGCATAGCGACCGGTCAGGATCAGCTCCACGTGCCCGGGCTTCTCATGGATCAGCTTGACTACGTCGTCAACGCTCACGAGGCCCCAGGCCGAGGCCACGTTGATCTCGTCGAGCACCACCAGGTCGTATTCACCGGAGAGCACGGCAGCGCGCCCGGCGGCGAGCGCCTTCCTGGCCTCCTCCTTGTCCTCTTCCTGCGGGTTCTTGGGGTCCACGAAGCTCAGTCTGCCGAAGATTTGCAGGGTGACATTGGGCAGGGAGGCGAGCACCTTCTGCTCGCCGTAGGGGAAATTGCCCTTCATGAAGTGAATGACGCAGACCTTGAAGTCGTGGCCCAGAGCCCTCAGTACAGTTCCCAGGGCCGCGCTTGTCTTGCCCCTGCCGTCACCGGTGAAGACCTGGACGAGACCGGTTCTGTCCGAGGAGGAATGTGGTGTGGCTGTCATCTCCCTGGTGCAGACGCGCCGGGCGGAATTGTGCCTAACTACTTTACCACAAGAGCCACGTTTGTCAAGGCGAGCGGCATCGTGCGGGGCTGCTTCACGGAGTGGGACCGGGGCGGCGATTGGGGAGGCTCTGCGAGCCATATCCATAAAACCCTATGGTACTTCGCGGATACGCGCATGGTGTGAAGTTGACACCTGCCAGTGGATTGGGTTACTATATGAACTTGGTTGGTACGCCGGTTCGCACGCAAGAAGACCTTTTTTTTGTCTGCGACGGTCGGCGAGAGGCTTGAAGCAGGCTAGACACAGGAGGTGCCATATGGCAGAAAGAGTCGGTGTAGTGGCCGTGGCGCAGACCAAGTTCGAGGCGAGGAAGCTCGACAAGCACGTCGCCGAGCTCATGTACGACGTGACCCGGGACGTGATGGGGCAGACCGGACTCGAGTTCAAGAGCGACGGTACCGGCATCGACAGCACGGTTACCGCGGCTTACGACCTGATCCACGGCCCGGCTGGAGCCTACATGTTCCTCGGCTACGTCGTGGGCGCGTACCAGCGCGAAGACGAGAGGGTGATCGAGGACGGCTCGATGGGGGTATACTACGGCGCGATGCAGCTTCTGTCGGGCCACGCGGACACCGTGCTGGTGGTCTCCTACGGCAAGGAAGCGCAGGTTGACAAGAACCAGTACGAATGGGTCGGCATGGACCAGGTGTACCAGCGGAGAGTGGGCCTCGATTTCGTTTCCTCCGCGGGCCTTCAGGCGATGAGGTATACCAGCAAGTACGGGATAACCCCCGAACAATGCGCCAAAGTCGTGGTGAAGAGCCGCAGGAATGCGGCGAACAACCCCTACGCAATGTGCTGCGACAGCGTGACCGTGGACGACGTTCTCCGGTCCACGATGCTGTGCGATCCGATAAGGGTGCAAGAGGCGAAGCCCACGCCGGTCGATGGCGCCTGCGCGATGATTCTCACCACCGAAGAGAAGGCCAAGAAGCTCACGGACAAGCCGGTGTGGATCACGGGCATGGCGACGTGCTACGACCACCACGAGCTGGGATGGCGTGACCTCGCGGACTGCGACTCGCTCACGACCGCGGCCAGGAAGGCCTACAAGATGGCCGGGATCACGAAGCCGCTGAAGGAGTTTGACGTGGCCGAGGTCTCGGAGCACTACGCGTATCAGGAGTTGCTCTGGACGGAGGGCCTGGGCTTCTGCGGCAAGGGGGAAGGCGGCAAGCTTATCGACAGCGGCAAGACCGAGATGGGCGGCGAGCTTCCGGTCAACCCGTCCGGCGGCGTACTCTCCGGCCTTCCGATCTGCGTCGCGGGCATGCAGCGGGTGGCTGAGTGCGTGCTTCAGCTTCGCGGCGAGGCCGGTGCCCGGCAAGTTGCCGGCGCCAGCAAGGCCGTGGCCCAGGGGATCGATGGCCCTGCGGGACAACTCCAGTGCGTGATTACTCTGGAGAACTAGGAGGAATCCATGGCTGAGAGAATTGCGATAGTAGGGGTCGGCCAGACCCACCACAAGAGCAGGAGGCCGGACGTTACCACGGCGGAACTGGTTGCAGAGGCTGTGGAGCGTGCCCTTGAGGACGCCGGGATGCAGATGAAGGACATCGACCACCTCGTGGGCGGCTCGTTCGAACCTGCGGACGGCTACTATGGCCCCGACAAATGGATAATCCCCGAGCTTGGCGGGGTGGGCAAGGCCGGGTTCGAGATGCAGAACGTCGGCACCACGGGCGGTGTCGTCGCGGCCGCCGGGTTCACGATGGCGGCGACGGGGCTTTTCGACACAGTCCTGTGCTACGCGTGGCAGAAGATGGACGAGGCCGCGGGGGCCTTCGGCAAAGGGGGTGGCGGGGCCAACGAGTACTGGACGGGCCAGTTCCCCATGTCGCCGATCACGAACTTCGCCCGGAGGACCTACGCCTACATGGACCGCTCCGGCTGCTCCGAGGAGCACATCGCCATGGTGCGGGTCAAGCAGGACCAGTGCGCGCAGAAGAACGAGTACGCGCAGCTCAAGCTGGGCCTCACCGTCGAGAAGGTCATGAACGACGTACTGCTGGCGTGGCCCATACGGCGCCTGCACATGTGCCCCACCACTGCCGGGGCGGCAGCCTTCATCGTGTGCCCGGAGGCGAAGGCGAAGAAGGTCACGGACAAGCCCGTCTGGGTCGAGGACTGGTACACCTGCCACCAGGGGGGGGCCCTCACCATGGCCGAGGACCCGACATCCTCGACTCTCGGGTACGCCTGCCAGCTGGTGTACAAGAGGCGCGGCATAACGAACCCCCTCAAGCAGATACAGGCCTGGGAGGTCTACGAGCCGGCGTCTCCGGCCGAGTTGAGATGGATGGAGGAGGTCGGGATCTGCGAGGACTATACCGCCTGGAAGCTGTTCGAGCAGAACAAGGTCGGGATCGACAAGGAGGTCCCGT
>CAZNMB010000100.1:0-6874 GCA_964574095.1 uncultured Dehalococcoidia bacterium | reverse complement strand
CTTGAGCGAGGATGACATCCAGGAGTTGATCTACCACCACATCGACGAAGAGCTGGTGATGTCGGCAGACGTGGCCCGGGACGACTTCATCGTGACGGTGTTTCAGGGACGCGAGACGGGCGAGTTCAGCGACGAGGACTTCGAGGACGAGGAGGAGGACGAGGACTAGCAGCTTGCCTATCGTAGATTTCCACACCCACATCCTCCCTCCCGGCATCAGGGACAGGCGCGCCGCCTGCTCGGGGCGCGATCCGTGCTTCGACGTCCTCTATGCCAGCCCCAAGGCCCGGATCGCCTCCGCAGAGGACCTGATCGCCAGCATGGACCGCGAGGGCATTGACGTCTCCGTAGTATGCAACATCGGATGGTCGAGCCACGAGCTGTGCGTCGAGACCAACGACTACATCATGGAGGCGGTCGCTCGCTACCCCGGGAGGCTTGTGGGCCTCTGCGCGCTGCAGCCTCTGGCGGGGGAGAAAGCGCTTCGGGAGCTCGGACGCTGCATCCGCGGCGGCCTCAGCGGAATCGGCGAGCTGAGGTGCGACACGCAGGGATTCGACATGGCCGACAGGGAGACAATGGCTCCCCTGGCGCAACTGGCTGTCGAGCATGATCTCGTCTTTCTGACTCACGCCTCCGAGCCGGTCGGGCATTCCTATCCGGGCAAGGGAAGCATAACGCCGGACGTTCTGTATCGCTTCATCCAGACCTTTCCCGACCTGAGGATCGTGTGCGCCCACTGGGGGGGAGGACTCCCCTTCTACGCCCTGATGCCGGAGGTGGCCGCAGCGCTGTCGAACGTGTACTTCGACACAGCCGCCTCACCCTTTCTGTACGGAGACCGGATATTCGAGCAGGTTTCGGCCCTCGTCGGGCCGGAGAAGATACTGTTCGGAAGCGACTACCCTCTCATAAGACAGGACAGGATCGTCAAATCGGTTAGCGCGCTCAACCTGTCCGCAGAGGCCAAGAGGATGATCCTCGGCGGGAACGCGCAGAGGATTCTGTCCCTCGGGCAACGCTAGCCATGGAGACTGTGCGGGCCTTCATCGCCATCGAACTGCCGGATTCGGTCAAGGCGGCCCTGTCCGGCCTCCAGGAAAGGCTCAGGCGGGGTGGTCCGGCCCCGGTGAAGTGGGTCGAGCCCGACGGAATGCACCTCACCCTCAAGTTCCTGGGGAATGTCGCCGCGCCCTCGATACCGGATATCGAGCGGGCGATCGCCGAGAGCGCGCAGCACATCCCGCCGTTCCGGCTGAGCCTCGCGCGACCCGGCGCCTTTCCCAATCTCCGCGCGCCTCGTGTGGTATGGGTCGGGATCGAAGGCGACACGGCGACTCTGGCCTCTCTCCAGGAGAGCGTGGAGCGCGGTATCCTCCCCCTCGGCTTCGAGAAGGAGAAGCGGGGCTTCTCAGCCCACCTGACACTGGGACGCGTGAGGGACAAGGCCTCCGCCGCAGACACGCGGCGGCTGGGAGAAGTCCTGGCCTCGCCCGCGCCCCTGGACCCCGTATCCTTCGACGTGAACTCAATCAGCCTCATGCGAAGCACTCTGACCCGTGAGCGGGCCATCTATGATCGTCTGTGCGAGGCTGCGCTGGGCCGTGGTAGGAATGAGTAAGTTGTCAAAAAGCAGTAGGTCATTTATACTTGTACTGCCAAAACACGGCGGGAGGTGGCTCTGTGGAGAATCTCGTTTTCCCAAAGTGCCAGAAGTGTGGCTCTGGCGATTTGGTCCCTCTGTCTGATTTCGGCAGCCAGGGGGCACCTATTCATTATAAGGTGTGGGTGTGCACAAACCCGGAGTGCGGCTTCAACATGAAGATAAGAAACGGCGACATCTATATGAATGAGCCGATATTGAGTGGGACTACTCACAATTCGCGGTACCGGTAGCCCGATACAGCCAACCGAATAGGGGCTGATTTCCGTTCTGAACTCGCCTGAGACGAGCCAGTCCGCCGGTCGCTTTCACTCCAGGTAGTCCTTCAGTTTCTTGGACCTGCTGGGATGGCGCAGCTTGCGGAGCGCTTTCGCTTCGATTTGTCGGATGCGCTCCCTGGTGACGCCGAACTCCTTCCCCACCTCTTCCAGCGTGCGGCTGCGCCCATCCTCCAGCCCGAACCTCAACTGCAGCACGCGGCGTTCCCTCGGCGTCAGAGTCGAGAGCACTTCCTCGACCTGGTCCTTGAGCAGGTTCAGCGACGCGGCCTCCACGGGAGGCATTGTTGAACGGTCCTCGATGAAGTCGCCGAGGTGGCTGTCTTCCTCTTCCCCGATCGGCATCTCCAGAGACACCGGCTCCTGGGAGATCTTGATGATCTCCCTGACCTTCTCCGGGGAGATGCCCATGCCCTTCCCCACCTCCTCCGAGGTCGGCTCGCGCCCGTACTCCTGGGAGAGGCGGCGGCTCGTCCTGATCAGCTTGTTGATCGTTTCCACCATGTGGACCGGGATACGGATCGTTCGCGCCTTGTCGGCGATGTCTCTGGTGATCGCCTGGCGAATCCACCAGGTCGCGTATGTGCTGAACTTGTAGCCTTTGCGGTAGTCGAACTTCTCCACCGCCCGGATGAGGCCGATGTTGCCCTCCTGGATGAGGTCGAGAAGCGACATGCCGCGACCGATGTACTTCTTGGCGATGCTGACAACCAGGCGAAGATTGGCCTCTATCAGGTGTCTCTGGGCCTTGGCGCCTTCCTCTCTGAGGTACTCCCAGTGCTCGCTGAGCTCCGGCTCCAGCGGCTCCACCCTGGCTCGAAGCTCCGGCTGCGACGCCATACTGACCAGGTCGGAGAACGAGCACTTCTCGTTCACTACCTGGAACAGCACGTGAGGAACGATCGACAGCAGAAGTGACTGGTTCTTGAGAGTCTCCGCGGCCTCGTGGGCATCGGTGGCGGTCCTCTGCGCTATGCCGTCCACCAGATTCTGAACGATCTCTCCGTCAACGGCGGACCGCAACTTGGGATCGGAGATGCGCTGCGCCACACTGGCCGACTTGGACAACTCCAGCTCCTCCTCCAAAGCGATCATGAACGGCGAAGCCTGTCCCAGCATAGTCAGCACCGCGATCGCGGTGTCAACCGCCGAAGGAAACTGGCCGTGTCTGCCCAGCCACTCATCCTCGATCCGCCGGACGTATCGCCCTTCCTCCATCTTTCGCGCCAGCTGCTTTTCCTCCCGGGCACTGAGGAGCGACACCCGCCCCATTTCTCGCAGGTACATCCTAACCGGGTCATCGATCATCTCCTCGAGCTCCAACCCGGCAGTCTGGAGCACCTCTACCTCCGCCTCTTCCTCCCAGATTTCCGTATCGGTGGGCTCAACTACACCGAGGACGCCCAGGTCGCCGCCCGCTCTGGCCCGGCCCTCACCTCCTGCGGCAAGGGCGCCATCATCGGGTCCTTCCTCCTCATCCTCGAGGCCTTCCTCGGCCCCAAGGATGTCCTCCTGCTCGGCGCCGGCACCCGTCACCGGGGCGAAGAGGTCTTCGGGCAAGAGGTCTCCCTCTTCGTATAAATACTCTTCCAGTTCCTTCGGTTCGTCCCTCATTGACCCTCTCTAGAGCTCAAGCTCGGCTCAGTTCTCTCTCGCATTCTCTTGACCAGCTCCGTGTCAACTTCTGTCGTCTTCTGTTGCACCATGGTCAGTCTCGCGGAATCGAGGTCCCCGCCAGCGACCAGGGGTACGTCCTCAGACGTGATGAACTGCTCCTGGAGCCTCAGCCTCCGCTCTTCCAGGCGGCTCACGCAGTCCGCGAGAGCCTTCTCCCAAACAGAACTGTCCTCCGCAGGAGGCAGCCTGCGCTCGAGAAGCGAACGGATATGCTCTTCGAGGTCGCCGCCTGCGACGCGGGACAGATCATCTGCATCGGCGGCGTCACGCCAGGCCGCGAAGACCTCCCGGTTCTCACTCCGCTCGAAGTCCTCCGGCGACAGCCTGCCCGTCTTGCCTCTCAACTCAGGATGTTGCAGGAGCAGCACGAGGCAGTACTCCTCAATCGGGTCGCCGAAGCTCCCGGCCGAACTCGGCCTGGGCTCCACCCTGCCTGGCTTTCGCCGGCGCGCGCTGCCCATCCTCGCAGCTACTTTCTCGAGCAGGGTTCTCTCCCCTACGCCCAGCAGGCCGGCCAGCTTGACCAGATAGAACTCCCTCTCGGTCTCATTCTCAAGCTCCGCGATTAGGGGAAGGATCTCATCGCTCGCCAGCGATTTCCCCTCCGGCCTCGTGATGTCCAGCTTCGATACCGTGACTTTCATGAGGTGATCGATCAGAGGCACCGCGCCCTCGATCAGCCGCTGCCACTCCTTCGGGTCCTCCCTTATCAGCTCATCGGGGTCCTTGCCCTTGGGCAAGGGCACCATTCGTATGTCTGTCTTGAGCCTGGAAGTAGCTCCATGCAACGTGGGGAGGGCAAGAGCCTCCCGGTCCAGCGAACGGCGCGCCACCTCAATCCCGCGTAGCGTGGCGGCGTCGCCGGCCGCATCCGGGTCGAGAGCGAACGCCAGTGTCTTCGCCAGCTTCTTGAGCAGGCCGATCTGCTTCTCGGTGAGAGCCGTTCCCATCGAGGCAACAACGTTGGTGAAGCCGTGCTGGTGCGCCGCTATTACGTCCATGTAGCCCTCGACAATGACCGCCGTTCCGCTGTCCCGTATCGCATCCCTGGCCCGGTCCAGTCCGTAGAGGACGCCGCTCTTGTCGAAGACCTCCGTCTGCGGAGAATTGAGATACTTGGGCATGGAATCGTCCAGCGCACGCGCACCGAAACCGACGACGCGTCCCTTCGGGTCTCTGATGGGGAACATCAGCCGGTTGCGGAAGTAGTCGTAGGTCCTGCCGTCCCTCTCGCCCAGCAGGCCCGCCGCCCGCAGATCCGCCTCAGCGAAACCCTTGGCCAGCAGGTGCCTCCTGAGTCCCTCCCCCAGGCTGCAGCCCAGCCCGAAATCGTCAACAGCCCTCTGGTCCAGGCCCCGTCTGCCCAGATACTCGCGCGCCCGCTTCGCGCCCGCATCCGTCAACAACAGATCATGGTAGTACTCCGCCGCTGCCTCGTTCGCGCGGCAGAGCTTCTCCGAAGCCGCCTCTCGCGCGGGCTCCCTTCTCTGCTTCAACTGGACGCCCGCCCTGTCCGCCAGCATCTTCAGCGCCTCGCTGAATTCCATCCCCTCACGTTTCATGACGAAGGAAACGAGATCGCCTCCCGCGCCGCAGCCGAAGCATTTCCAGGTCTGCCTCTCAGGAAAGACGTAGAAAGAAGGAGTCTTCTCCTCGTGGAACGGGCAGAGAGCCCGCATGTTGCGCCCGGCTTTCTGCAGCCCGACGTAGCCGCCGACAATGTCCACTATGTCCAGCCTCTGTTTTATCTCGTCGATAGCTGCCATGTGCGGGCCCCCCACGCCCCTAGGTCGCTATGCCATGCTCCCCGGCCAGCCTCAGAGCATAGTTGTCCGTCATACCGGCAACGTAGTCCACCACGCGCCGCTCCACGTCGTCGCGCCCGTAGTACTCTCCGGGAAGCATGTCCGGATTCGCCACGAAGTACTCGTACAGGCCGCGAACCACCTGCTTGGCCCTTCTTGTCTCCGCACTATCGGTCAACGCATCATAGACGTTCCGAAACAGGAACGCGCGCAGACCGTTGGCGATCTCGAGCAGCTCCGGACTCATGCGGATTTCGGGCGTCTCACCATTGACCATGCCGGTGGCAGCCCACGACTGGTCTACGATATCGCAGACCATGGTGTTGATCCTCTCCGAGTTCGACGTACCCAGGGCAGCCACAGCCTCCACCGGCAGGTCTCCTTCACTCAGCAGTCCCGCCCTGATCGCGTCTCCGATGTCGTGGTTGATGTAGGCGACGGAATCCGCCAGCCGGCATATCCGGGCTTCGAGCGTGCCGGCCAGCTCCGAGGCGCTCCCCTGGATGTCGCCCCTGCTTTTTGAGTGCTTAAGGATACCCTCCCTCACCTCCCAGGTCAAGTTGAGGCCTCTGCCTTCCTTCTCGATCGACTCGACTATTCTCAGGCTCTGCTCGCTGTGCCTGAATCCCCCGGGGTAGAGCTCGTTGAGCACTTCCTCACCGGCGTGCCCGAAGGGAGTGTGTCCCAGGTCATGCCCCAGAGCGATCGCCTCCACAAGGTCCTCATTGAGATTCAGGGCGCGGCTGATGGACCGCGCAATCTGGGAAACCTCCAGAGTGTGAGTCAGGCGCGTGACGTAGTGGTCGTCGACCGGCGCGAGGAACACCTGCGTCTTGTGCTTGAGGCGGCGGAAGGCCTTGCTGTGAATGATCCGATCGCGGTCCCGCTGGAACTCGGTGCGCATCGGCGACGGGGCCTCGACACGGTCTCGCCCCTTGCTCAACCTGCTTCTCGCCGCGTACGGGGAGAGGAGTCCCTCTCTCTCCTCCAGTCGCCGGCGTATGTCACTGCCAGCCGTAACGCCCATCGTTGATGAATGACCTCACCGATCCTGCTGACAGAGACGTGCCATCCCGCACAGACTGAGGACAGCCCGACACCCGTCCCCGCCTCGATCCGCTAGGAAGATAGGGCCGCCTGTGCCGCGGCCAGCCTGGCGATGGGAACCCGGAAGGGCGAACAGCTCACGTAGTCGAGTCCGGCCCGATGGAAGAAATCGATGGACTTCGGGTCTCCTCCATGCTCGCCGCAGATCCCCAGCTTGAGGTCAGGACGGACCCGCCTGCCCTTTTCGACGGCGATTCGTACCAGCTCGCCCACGCCGGTCGAGTCAAGCGTCTGGAACGGGTCCTGCTCGTAGATGCCCAACCTGACATACTCGCCGAGGAAACTGCCGGCATCGTCACGACTGAAGCCGCAGCCCATCTGGGTCAGGTCGTTCGTGCCGAAGC
>CAZNMB010000099.1:0-6889 GCA_964574095.1 uncultured Dehalococcoidia bacterium | reverse complement strand
GGGCGAGGGCACGGGGGCGGCGCTGGGCATCTCTCTCGCGGAGGACGCGACCAGAATCCTGACCGATATGGCCACTTTCGCCGAGGCGGGAGTCTCGGAGAAGGTGGAGGACTAGGTACCGGGGGGCCGGCATTGGGCCTGGCGGCGGCAATCCAGTTTCTCACTGTGGTCCCTTTGCGGCGGGAGACCTCCGCCAGGGACATTGGCCGGTCCCTGCCCTTCTTCCCTGTGGTGGGGCTTGCCCTGGGAGGGCTTCTGCTCGGACTTGACCGGCTTCTGGGGCTGGCGTTTCCCGCGGCACTGGTCAACATCCTGCTCATCATTGCCCTGATCGTCGTCACCAGGGCGCTGCACGTGGACGGATTCATCGACACCTGTGACGGGCTCGCGGGCGGCAGCTCGGCGTCCTCGCGGCTCGAGATCATGCGCGACAGCCGCGTGGGGAGCTTCGGGGTGATCGGGGCCCTCTGCCTGGTCCTGCTGCTGTATGTCTCGTTGACCCTTCTTCCCGAGCAGCACCGGCAGGCGGCGCTCGTGCTCGCACCGGCGATCTCTCGATGGACGATGGTCTACGCCATCGCGGCCTATCCCTACGCGCGCAAGGGACAGGGCCTGGGGGCCACATTCAAGGACGGCGCGACCTGGCCCCGGGCGGCGGTCGCCACGGCGGTGACTCTGGGCGCGTGCGGCGGACTGTTGCGGCTCGACGGCCTGGCCGTGATGGCCGCTTCCTGGCTGGTGGCCGCGGCGGCGGCCTGGTACCTCAGCGGGAAGCTCGGCGGGCTCACCGGCGACACCTACGGCGCGATCAACGAAGTGGTGCAGGTGGCCGTCCTGATCCTGATTCCGCTGACAACCTGGAGCTATGCCCTGTGAGCATCATTCTGATACTGGGCGGAGCGCGGAGCGGCAAGAGCCGGTATGCCCAAGAGCTCGCCGCGAAGCTGGGCCGGAGGGTGCTGTACGTGGCGACCGCCGAGGCACTCGATGACGAGATGAAGGCCCGCATCGAGGCGCACCGAAGGTCCCGGCCATCCTCCTGGAAGACGGTTGAGGCCGCGAGCGACATTGCTGCGGCCATAGCGGATGACGTTGTTGATGCCGACGTGGTCATTATCGACTGCCTCACGCTGCTGCTGTCCAACCTGGCTGGCGAGGACGCCGGCGTCGAGGTGTGGGAGAAGCGGGCCGCCGACGAGCTGGACAGGCTGGTGGCCCTTGCCGATGGCACCGCAGCCCGCTTCATCGTGGTGTCCAACGAGGTCGGCCTGGGCCTGGTGCCGGCGTACACGCTGGGAAGGGGCTTCCGCGACGTCGTCGGCTGGGCCAATCAGATGCTGGCGCGGCGGGCGGCCGAAGTCTACTTCATGGTGGCCGGCATCCCCCTGACGTTGAAGAAGGAGGACGCCGCATGAAAGTGGCCTGCTGTTGGAGCGGCGGCAAGGATAGCTGTCTCGCGTGCTGGAAGGCGAAGGCCGGAGGGCACGATATCGGCTTTCTCGTCAACTTCGTGGCTTCCGGGACCGGCCGTGACTCCTTCCACGGCGTTCCGCGCGAAGTGCTCGCGATGCACTCCGAGGCCTCAGGGATCCCCATGATCCAGAGGGAGACGACCTGGGAGGGCTACGAGCGGACGTTCCGGGAGGTGATGGGCGAGCTTCGGGAGATGGGAGTCGAGGGACTGGTCGCCGGGGACATGGCCGTGGAGGAGCACCGGCAGTGGACGGAGAACATGTGCGCTGAGTTCGGCCTCAGGCCCATCCTGCCGCTGTGGGGGCTCGACCCGGCGGATGTCCTCGATGAGTTCATTGCCGAGGGCTTCGAGGCGGTAACGGTGTGCGTCAAGGGGGAGTTTCTCGGCGAGGAATGGCTGGGACGCAGCATCGACGGAACGTTCAAGGCTGATCTCCAGGACCCCTGTCGCACACCCGCCGTCGATGTCTGCGGCGAGAACGGCGAGTTCCACACGTTCGTGGTCGATGGCCCGCTGTTCCGAAACCGGATATCGCTGGTGCACGGCGGCAAGATGTGGAAGGACGGCTACGGCTTCCTTCAGATCGCGGGGGCGAGCATGGCCGGCAAGGACTGATGCGATGAGACGGCGCAGGCGTCCGTCGATGGTGGTGGCCGGTCTGGGGCTGGCGCTTCTGGGGGGGATGCTGCTTGCCTGTGCCCTGGGGGCGGTCTCGATCCCGCCCCTGGACATCGTCCGGATGACGCTCAACAAGGCCCCCTTCTTCCATTTCGACCAGACCTGGCAGGCGACGGACGAGACAATCATCTTTCAGATCCGGCTGATCCGGGTCGTTGCCGGGGCCCTGGTGGGGTCCGCTCTCGCGACGGCCGGCGTCCTCTTTCAGGGGCTGCTGAGGAACCCGATGGCCGATCCCTACATAATAGGCACGTCGGCCGGTGCCGCCCTCGGCGCCACTCTGGCGATGATGGTGCCGGTCGGCATCGCTTTCGCCGGATTCGGCCTGGTCACCCTGGGCGCCTTCTGCGGCGCTCTGATTGCGGTGATGCTCGTGTACAATCTGGCCAGGGTGGGGGGAAGGACTCCCGTTGTCAGCATGCTGCTGGCAGGGTTCGTCGTCAGCGCGATGCTGGTGGCGGTCATGAGCCTGCTCATCATTGTCAGTGACGCTCTTCAGGTGAGACTGCACTCGGTCTTCGCATTCCTCATGGGAAGCCTCTCCGTGAGCGGTTGGAGCCAGATAGCCGCAGTGGCACCCCTGATCATCATCGGCGTCGTCGTGGCCCGTTTCTTCGCGTTCCATCTGAACGCGTTCGCGCTGGGCGAGGAAGGGGCTGCGCACGTGGGCGTCAACGTCGAGCGTGAGAAGCTCCTCATTCTGGCGCTGGGCTCCCTGCTCACCGCCTGCGCCGTCTCTCTCAGCGGGATCGTCGGCTTTGTCGGCCTGGTGGTGCCTCACGCGATGAGGCTGGCCCTGGGCCCGGACCATCGGCTGCTGCTCCCGGCGTCGGCCCTGGCCGGGGCGGCCTTCCTCGTCATCGCCGACATGATTGCGCGAACCGTGTTCGCTCCGACGGAGATCCCTGTGGGCGTGTTCACGGCCCTTGTCGGCGCGCCGTTCTTCATATACCTTCTAAGACGGACAAGGAGGGAGTATGCGTTCTAGGTCGAGCGGGCTTTTCCTCAAGGGCGTATCGTTCTCGTACACCAACGGTTTTGTCATTCGCGACGTCAGCCTGACGATATCGCCCGGTGAGATGGTCGGCCTGCTCGGTCCCAACGGCTGCGGCAAGACGACCCTGCTCCGGCTTGCGAGCGGTGTGGTCTCGCCGGGACTTGGGGACGTGTACCTGGACGGCGCGAGGATGAGGAAGCTGTCACGAAAGCAGATTGCGCGGCGGGTGGCGGTGGTGCCGCAGTACTTCCGCATGCCGTTCGACTTCAAGGTCGGCGAGGTGGCCCTTCTGGGGCGGACTCCCTTCGTCCGGGGCCTGACCGGCGAGACCGAGGGAGACCGGACCATAGTCGAGGACGCGCTGAGGCTCGTCGGAATGTACGAGCTGCGGCGACGCTACTTCAACGACCTCAGCGGCGGGGAGCAGCAGAAGGTAATACTGGCCGTGGCCCTGGCGCAGGAACCCGAGGTCCTGCTGCTGGACGAGCCGACGGCTCACCTTGACATAAATCACCAGGTCGAGATACTGGAACTGGTGCGGGCGCTCAACCGTGAACACGGCGTCACGGTGATAGCCGCAATGCACGACCTGAATCTGGCGTCGCTCTTCTTCGACAGACTGGTCATGCTCAAGGAGGGAGCGCTGTTTGCCGATGGGCCGCCCCGGGAAGTGGTGACCGAGGAGAACGTGCTTGACGTCTTCTCGGCGTCAGTCAAGGTAGGCTCTCATCCCGCGGCCCAGGTGCCCCACGTCGTTGTCCTCCCCAGAGGGGCGCGGGACAACTGACATCGGCGGTTGGCGCGTGCGAACGCGGTATTGCGGGATTTGACGACGAAGAGCAGCCTGCAAGGGAAGACCCGGCTCGCGATGGCGCGCCGTTTCGCCTCAGGCAAACGTTCTGTGATCGTGCCCCGAAAGGAGCCTAGCTCAGTGCGATCCGTCGGATGGCCGTGTTGACTGCTGCTACCACCTGCTGCCGCCGCGGCCTCTGTCTCCGCCGCCGCCTCTGTCTGTCCGCTCCTTGGCGTAGTTGACGGTGACCTGCCTTCCGTCCAGCACGTTGCCGTTCAAGCCCTTGATGGCTTCCTCGGCCTCGGAGTCATTGGTCATCTCCACGAAGCCGAAGCCTCTGGACCTGTCGGAGTACCTGTCCCGTATTACCGTCGCCGATTCGACGGTCCCGAACTTGGCGAATTCGTCCCTCAGCCGCTCCTCCGTGGTGCTGAAGGCTAGACCGCCGACATAGAGCTTGCGAGCCATCCGAGTCTCCTTTCTGCCGCATCAACGGTGACCTAGGCTCCCACAGCCGATCAAGAGCATAGGTGCCTTATTCCGCATTGCCAGGGAGTCGGGACGATCCTCCGGAGTGCTCGGCCGTCCGGCCGAGGTCCCGGGGACGCCTACAACCGTCGCCGGCCCCCGCCGCCCGGCCGACCGCCTTTCTTCTTGCCTCCGCCCCGCCGCGCGCCGCCGAAGGGGCGCTTGCCCCCTTTGCCGTCGCGCAGGCCGTGAGCCTCGCTCAAGTCCAGGGTGCGCCCGGCCAGCTCCTTCAGGTTGAGCGCTTCCATGGCCGCCAGGCCCTCGTCCCTGTCCGGCATGTCAACGAACCCGAAGCCTCTGGATACGCCACTGTATCTGTCAGTGACAAGCCTGACCGCTGCCACTTGTCCATACGCCTCAAACGCCTGCTTCAACTCCGCCTCCGTGACCTCCCGGGACAGGTTTCCTACATGTATCTGCACTGTGCCTCCTTACGGGAGCCCATCCTCCAGTCTACCCGTGCAGCGGACTCTCTGAGAAATCGCCTGGTACCGTTCCCGCCATCGCCTCTGCCCCGCGCCGCGGTGGGAGGTCATCACTCGGGCTTGGGAGTGGCGCCACCTCCACTACTGTCCTGGCTCCTGGCCCATCCCTTGCGAATAGCCGCCACGTCCCACCATCCGCGGAACCGCCGAGTGGAGCCGCACTTCTTGCAGACGCCGAGATTCTCAGCGTCGATCAACCAGTGGTGAACGCAGGCGCTGTCCTCATGCGAAGATGCGATCCCGTCTTCCTGCGCCACTCCTCACCTCCCTCGGGGTACCTGAGTAACTACCACCCAAACACCTGTCGCGGAAAGGCCGCTCAAGGTCGATCAACGTCGCGCCAGAGCCACTGCTCGAGCGTCCCGGTGGTCTGTCGCTGCGGCTTGTGGATGACCTCATCTGTCTCTGCCCTGGTAGGAGTTTGGCCATCCGCGAGCTGGGGAAAGCGCGGGGCCGCCAGACGTCGGGGAATTGCAAACTAGTATCAGGCTATTGCCGCAATGGTACCACAAAATGGCGGTTTGTCAAATTGCCCCTGCTTCGCGTGGAACGCCTCCTCACCGGTCGGGATGGCTCTGGCCGGGCACCGCGTGATCTACTCGGAGAGCCTTCGTTTCCTGTTATAATCGAAGACTGGAGGCACGTTCCCGGAACGGAACCGGGGATTTCGAGAGGAAGGCGGGCGGGACGGTAGAGAAACAGCGGACAGGCGGCGGCTCCGTCCCCGTCGGGCATGCGGGACTGCTGAGCGTGAGCGTGCGCGGCGTCGTGCAGGGGGTCGGGTTCCGCCCCTTCGTGTACCAGCTTGCCACCGGACTGGGCCTGAGAGGCTGGGTCTGCAACACCTCGGGCGAGGTCAGGATCGAGGTCGAGGGCGAGGAGGACGCGCTCCGAAGGTTCGCGGACGACCTCGTGGCCAAGGCGCCGCCGCTTGCGAGAATAGAGGGGGTGTCCGCCACCCGAGGCGCTCCGGCCGGCTACCCCGACTTCGAGATTCGCGAGAGCATCTACGAGGGCGGCAGGTACCAGCTCGTGTCGCCCGACGTCGCGACCTGTGAGCCCTGCCTGCAAGAGGTCCTGGACCCCGGCGACAGGCGCTGCCGCTACCCGTTCACCAACTGCACCAACTGCGGCCCCCGGTTCACCATCATTGAGGATATTCCCTACGACAGGCCGAAGACGACGATGCGCGTCTTCAGGATGTGCCCGGAGTGCCAGCGCGAGTACGACGACCCGCGGGACCGGCGCTTTCATGCCCAACCGAACGCCTGTCCCGCATGCGGCCCCGGCCTGACACTGGTCGATCGCGCCGGAGTGGCTGTGCCGTGCGACGACGTGCTGGCTGCGGCCGCGGGACTGCTGCGGGATGGCAGGATAGTGGCGGTCAAGGGGCTGGGTGGCTTCCTTCTGGCCTGTGACGCCACCAGCGACTCCGCCGTTCGTGTCCTCAGAGAGCGCAAGCACCGCCCGTTCAAGCCGCTGGCGATAATGGTGTCCACCATCGAGGAGGCGAGGCGACATTGCGCCGTGTCCCGGGAAGAGGAGGAGCTGCTCGTGTCACACGAGTGCCCGATCGTGCTGCTCAACTGGAAGCAGGGGTCATCGGTCACGCCGGCCGTGGCGCCGAATCTCAAGTGCCTCGGCGTCATGCTGCCCTATACCCCGCTGCACCACCTGCTGCTCCGGGAAGTCGATCGCCCGCTGGTGATGACCAGCGGCAACATCAGCGAGGAGCCGATAGCCAGGGACAACGAGGAGGCCCTGCGGCGGCTGGGCGGCATCGCGGACTGCTTCCTCATGCATAATCGCGACATCCACTCCCGCTACGACGACAGCGTCGCTCTGGTCGAGTCGGGCCGGACGCGGTTGGTGAGGCGGGCTAGGGGGTACGCCCCGTACCCCGTCCACCTGCCGTTCACGGCGCGGCAGGTGCT
>CAZNMB010000098.1:0-6895 GCA_964574095.1 uncultured Dehalococcoidia bacterium | reverse complement strand
TCCTGGACGACAGTCTCTTCTCGATCTCTTTCGGATCAATGTTCAGAGTATCTTCCCTTATGTCGGCAAACGTCGGCCTGCCGCCACAGTACACCACGGCATTGGCCGTAGCAGCGAAAGTGATGGGAGTTGTGATGGCCTCGGCGCCGTCTGAGATTCCCGCCACTGAACATGCTGCATGGAGCGCGGCAGTGCCGCTGGATACCGCCACCGCGTGCTTCGCACCACAGTATTCGGCGACTGCGCCCTCAAACTCATCGACCTTTGGCCCCTGCGTAATCCAATCGCTCTTGAGCACTTCAACGACTGCCGCAATGTCATCATCGTCGATGCACTGATGTCCATAGGGCAGCAGGGTATCCCGTACAGGGGCCCCTCCCTCTATTGCAGGTCGTTCCACCTAGAGGCCTCGCACTATCTCGAGCATTTCATCTCGACTCAGCCAGGCGTCGTTGTCCTGACTTGAGTATCTGAACCCCGCCGGAAGCGGCCGCCCGCCACTGGCGCGATCCCGCGTCCAGAAGGGATGTTCAGGCTCAATGACGAAGTAGTCATCAAACTCCCTGGAGTGTCTCGATTCGTCCTCTGTCAGCAGAACCTCGTGCACCTTCTCCCCCGGCCGGATCCCTATGACTTCCCTTCTTGCATCGGGAGCGAGCGCATCCGCAAGATCAGCAATCCTCATGCTGGGGATCTTCGGAACGAATATCTCGCCGCCCTGCATAAGCCCAATGGCATTGATCACGAGGCGGACCCCTTGTTCCAGTGTTATCCAGAACCTGGTCATGTCCTCGTCGGTGATGGTGATAACACCACTCTCCCGTTGCTGCAAGAATAGCGGCACCACGCTCCCTCGACTGCCAGCGACGTTGCCATATCTCACGCAACCGAATCTGCTTCTGTGGGCCCCGGTATAAACGTTTGCCTGTACAAGCAGCCGCTCCATTACCATTTTCGTTGCACCGTACAGGTTGACCGGATGGACTGCTTTGTCAGTGCTTATCGCTACTACTCTCTCAACGTTATTGTCGATTGCGGCGTCAACAACGTTGACTGCTCCATCGATATTGGTCCTGACCGCCTCGATCGGGTTATATTCGGCCGTCGGGACTTGTTTCAGGGCCGCAGCGTGGACGACTATGTCAACTCCGTTCATTGCGCGATATACTCGCTCGCGATCTCTGACATCACCGATGAAGAGTCTTAGCTTTGGCTCGTTGTTGAACTTGAGTCGCATCTCATGCTGCAGCAACTCGCCGCGGGAGAATATCCGGATTGCCCTTGGATCGTGCTCGCGCAACAGGATCTCAGTGAGCTTCTGCCCGAACGAGCCTGTTCCGCCGGTGATGAGGACGGTCTTGTTCTTCATCTGCTGACACCTTTCGCGGAGAGGAGAGCGCTCCGGGGCCACGGGGGGACTGGCCTCGCATCTGCATCAGGTTCCGGCGCGCCCTCACGACTCTCACTAATTGTAGCACGACCTGATAGATCACGGGAGTTCATGCCGCTCAATTGCCTGCACCGATCACGCGGACGCTTTGCAGGCGTCACCAAACCCGACCACGGCAACCGGCCCGTTTCGCGGCAGGTCACCTTGGACATCGCCGTAGGCTTTGAGGACTTCCAGATCGAAACCGCCAACGTCGCATCCGACCACAAGATCGACCGACGCGAGGTACTCGAGAAGAGCTTGGGCGTCATACTCCTCGTAGACCCTGAACCGACGATCTGAGCTCGAGCAGGTCATAGCAGCAGACACAAGCATCCCATGAGCGTCGCTCCAACCTCGCCATCCGGTTTCTGCGTCTCCTGGTCGAACCACGCGATGTTTGTCATGTCCAGTTGCCCGTTCCCCATCTGAACCGACGAAGATTATAGCACTTCTCAGGAGTTTAGCAGCAGAAGTCTCGAGCCTCCCGCGGGACACGAACGCGGTTGCCAGAGCCAAGCCCGTTCGACGAGACGTATCAGCGTGACCTGCCCGGGGCAGACCAACCTATCCCGCTGAGATCCACGGCATTGATCTGGCCCCCGGACCCCGGGCCAGTTCCCGGCGGGCAGGTCAAAGCGGCCTCAAGACTGCGCGAGCAGGTGCACCATCCCGTTATGCAAAGCAACTGACACGTCTATCCACAACGAGGGCGATCCGGTCCCGATTGGCACAGTGGTCGCCTCCTCAACACAATCCAAGTACGTGATCTTGTCTTGGTCAGGTGGCCTCTCCCCTCCATCTCCCATCCCTCATGGCTCTTGCTCCTCGAAACCACTGCCCCACCCGGGAGTAGACTCTTCCGGACGTAGCGAATCACCCTCGCAAACGGGCACCAGCGTTGATAACGCGATGCTGGTACTCTGATCCAGAAGCAGCGTGAGGAGAGCGTAGTCTGATCGGGCTAGAGCGGGAGACTCAAGCCCCCGCACCGGCGCCTTTCATGTACTCACCGGCCTTCTTCATGTCTTCCATTACCATCTCGGCGGCCTTCTTCCCGGTCGCCAGCGCCCCTTCCGTGCAGGCGATCAGGAACAGGTATTCCCCGGCCAGATAGAGGCCCTCGACATCCCGCACGTGGTTCTTGAGCAGGTCCTGGATGGCGACGAACTGCCCGGGAGGCTCCAGGTTCACCGCCCGGTCCCATCGAAAGACCTTGGTGATCACCGGCTCGTCGGGAAACGCCGGGAAGAACTTCTGAGCTTCCCGGATCACCAGCCTGCGCCGCTCATCAGCCGAGAGCTTGGCGAATCTCTCATCCTCCCAGCCGCGCGTGGCAACGATCATGACCGGCTTCTCCCCCACCCTGCTTCCCTTGGCCATCCAGCCCAGAACGGTATCCTCACTGGCGGGGATCATCAGGACGAAGAAGTCGGTCTTGCTCTGCACGAAGTGCTTCTCGAGGCCGAACTGGTAGTAGTAGGTGGAACTGTACATGCAGGTCTCGAGAGGTCTCCTCATCGTCTCCGGCAGGTCGGGGATCAACTGTCTGGCCACAACTGCATCGACGGCGCAGATCACGCGATCCGCCTCAACGAAGCCGTCTTTCGTCTCGACCCCTGCCACCTTGTTGTCTTTGATCACGACCTTGCTCACCGGGGTGGACAACCGGATCGAGTCTTTGACACGTTCGTACAGCGACTCCGTCAAGATTCCCATACCGCCCTCCAGGCTGCGCATGCCTTTCATCAGCGAGAACAGCGAGATGGGATGGGCAATGGAAACGTCCTTTGGGCGGCCAAAGACCATCGTCGCCAGGAATGGGTGGAACACATACTCGAGAGCCTCTCGACCACCGTGTTTGAGGACGAACTCCTCCGTGCTGATGTTCGAAATCTCGGACAAGGCATCGAAGTTGTGACTCTTCGTGTCCACCAGTTTCATGTACTTCCTGAGCGCGAGGAACACCTTCAGAGCCTGCGGGTACGTCTTCAGCGGCATGCCGGTGAAGAAGAACTTGACATTCTCCGGCAGGGTCTTGACCATCTCCCAGGTGCTTCCCCCGGTGAACACCGTCCGGATCTTCCCGTTCCGCATGAAACCGTACCGCTGCTTCTGGATGGAGAACAGCCTGTCCATGAGCCCCAACTCATCGAGGTACTTGAATGTCGTCTCCCACTGAGGCTCGGTACTTCCGGCACCCATGCTGAACGTATATCCCTGATCAGTGACGCTGCGGCAGCGTCCGCCTGCAACGTCGTTGGCTTCGAAGGTGACGACATCTATTCCCTGCTTTCGCAGCGTATAGGTCGCGGACAAGCCCGCGCAGCCCGCGCCGATAACGACCACTCTCTTTTCGCCCATGGCTCCACCTCCGCGCTCGATCTCGTTCCAGGATGGATACGCTACGACCCGATGAACTCGTAATAGCCGGCGGTGCGACTGAGGGCACGGCAAGCCCCGCGCAGAGATGTGTAGGCGGGAATGCCCGCGCGCACAAGCTCGCGCACGTACTTGTCCGGAGGCTCAGCCTCAGTTTCGTCTGTCACGGCGAGGACGACCGGGTTGCGTTCCGGGTTGTGGCGAGTCACGCCCAGGATACATCCCGTGAACTCGGGCATTCTCCGGCCCCAGAGTCCCGAGAAGAACTCGGTGCCCACGTGCAGAATGATCGTATCGATCAGCGGGTCGGCCGCAAGCAGTTCGAGAGTCCGCCCCAGGTGCGACAGGTCAACGAACACACTCGGTACGTCGAGCGGATTGGCCACGCCCTGGTTGACCAGGGAGACGAATTCGAGCAGCGCCGCTTTCGTGTGAGCAGAGATCGGAGGCATCTCGAGCCCCTCTTCGGCGCAGATGTCACCCGTCGCTACGCTGTCGCCACCGCCCGCGCCCAGAACCGCCACTCGCCTGCCCGCCGTCGGCCTCATGTGAAGCAGGGCCATCGACACCTCAGACATCTCATCGATGGAGCCCACCCGTATCGCCCCGGTCTGCTTGAAGAAGGCGTCCCATACCTGCCGGTCTCCCGCCAGCGACCCGGTGTGCGACGAGGCAGCCCTGGCCCCCGAGTACGTGAGGCCGCCCTTCCAGATAACCACCGGCTTCTCTGCGTTCGTCTGTCTCACCAGCTGCATCAGCTCTCCGCCGGCCTTCCTGACACCCTCAAGGTACATGCATATGATCCCGGTCTCGTCGTCGGCGGCGAGGTAGTCCAGGAAGTCAACGGCATCCATGACCAGCGCGTTCCCGTAGCTTATCACCTTGCTGAAGCCGATGCCGAGGTGCGGCCCCTGCATCAGGAATACCCGAGCGTGGCCTCCGCTCTGGGATACGAACGCGACCGGCCCGTGCGCCAGCTCGACCTCCTCGAACATCTTCATCCTGATGGCCGGTATCTGGAATCCCATGCAGTTGGGGCCTATGATCCGAAGCCCGGTCCTTCGCGCGATCTCCAGAATCGCTGCCTCCAACCTCTTTCCCTCCGCTTCCCCGGTTTCGCCAAAGCCGGACGTGAGTATCTGCACAACCGGCACCCCTGCCGCGGCGCAGTCCTCCAGAACTTGTGGTACGGCCGTGGAAGGGGTGCCCACTATGACCAGGTCCGGCCGTTCCGGAATGGCCGTCACGGTGGGATACGCCTTCACGCCGTCGATCACGTCGGCCTTGGGGTTCACGGGATAGATGCGCCCCTGGAAGCCCGCCTCGCGCAGGATGCGAAACAGACGTGAGCCCGTGTAACCGGGAACGGTCATGTGCTCGCTTCTCGACACCCCCACAATTGCGAGGACCTTCGGGGGGAAGCTCTCGCCGAACTTGCTGTCTCTTCTCACATCGGTCTCCTACAACAAAGCTTGCGGCGGTCTGGTGACCGCCGCGCCTCCAGGTCAGCCGCCGAACAGTCTCCTACATGCGGAGCTTTGAGGCTAGAGGGGCGGGAAAGGGGGAATACAGAGCTCCCTTGGCCACCGCCTTCTCTCGCACCTTCTCCAGACACGCAGCCAGGCCGTCCCGTTCTTCAGGAGAGAGGCACGCCACGATCTCGTCGATAACTTCATTCCGCTCCAGCGAGCGCTGCAGGGCCTCATCGCCCACGGGCGTGAGCACAAGCGCAAGCGGGCTTCGCTTGCTGCTGCCGCAGCGGGCTATGTATCCCTCTTTCTCCATGCGTTTGAGCAGCTGCGATGTGGTCTGGTAGTCCCTGCTCATTATCTGAGCTATCTCGGCGACGGTGGTCGGACGGCCCATGGCCTTCAATGCCCAGAGCACTTCGCTGCGAGTCATCGAGACACCCGAGGGTTCCATCTCCTTCTTGCGCGCGCTCATGATCGCGTTGAAGGTGGTGCCGAGAAGGGTGAACAGGTATTGCCCGTCAGACACCGTCACGTCGGGTCCCAACTTTCCCTCGCTTTCGTTCATCCGGGGGTTCACTCCCGGCTCCCAGCACCTGCCCCACGGCTTGCCATGGTGTGAGCACCATTGTATCTGCAAAGCGCCATCCCGTATAGTACCTCACACCCTCGGGTCAACGGGCCCACGAGGCGAACCCTATCGCCTTGCATCCGTCGCCGGGCAACCTCTGCCCGTGTGTGCTGCATGCGGCCAGGTTGACAAAGACTGGCGGCTGTGCTACAAATCTGGTGGTGTCGGTAAGCATGCTATGAGTATACTTATATTATGATTATAGCATGGGCTTCAAGCCGGATGCCACTCCGGGACCCGCTTCGAGCGAAATCCGCGGGCCAGGCATGAGTTAACCGATGGGGCAGATCATTGAGGAGCGATGCGGGAATGGAGTTTGAGCTGTCTGCGGAGGAAGAGCAGTTCTGCCGGGAATGCACGGAGTACCTGAGGAAGCAGAAGACTCCTGAGCTTGTTGCCGAACTCGAAGCCCGCTCCGGCTACGGTGGCGGGCCGGTCTATGCCAGCCTCATTCGCCGGATGGGCAGCGATGGCTGGCTGGGCGTGGGATGGCCCAGGGAATACGGGGGAGAGGGACGCACGCCGATGGAGCAGCACCTCTTCTTTGAGACCTGCTTCTATGAGGAGATTCCCCTGCCCGTGCTGGGTTTGAACACTGTGGGGCCGGCCATAATGCGAATCGGCACCGATGAGCAGAAGAGCAGGTACCTGCCCCCGATTGTGAGGGGCGAGCTGGAGGTCTGCATCGGCTACACGGAGCCCGACGCGGGCACCGACCTGGCCTCCCTCAAGACCAGTGCTGTCAGGGATGGAGATGGGTACGTCATCAATGGGCAGAAGATCTTCACGACCAATGCTGACTTCGCCGACTACATATGGCTTGCCGCGCGGACGGACCCCGAAGTGCCCAAGCACAAGGGGATTTCGATGATGATCGTGGATCTCAAGAGCCCGGGCATTACGATCAATCCGATGATCACCATGGCCGGCTGGCAGACCAACGAAGTCTCCTATGTCGATGTTCAGGTCCCGAAAGCCAACCTC
>CAZNMB010000097.1:6653-6907 GCA_964574095.1 uncultured Dehalococcoidia bacterium | reverse complement strand
GTAGGAAGGCCACACAGGGAGTCCCTCGGGCTCCGCGCCTTCGCTGTAAGGACAGCAGAATTGAACGATCACCTCATCGGGCTCCATGACCGGCGCAGCCTCCGGCAGCGAGTCTTTGACCAGCGTCCAGAGGGCTTGTAGCTTCTCGACTGAGCCGGCCCACCGCTCAACGTACCACATCGGGTCCGTTGGCCATTCCCCTTCCAGGACCATGCCGTAGACTTCCACAGTCTTGCGCTGACCCGGGACCGCCT
>CAZNMB010000097.1:0-6643 GCA_964574095.1 uncultured Dehalococcoidia bacterium | reverse complement strand
GTCAAGAATGTGGAGGCCCGATCCGTACCCCTCAACGCCATCACGTAATCATCGAGCGAGTAAAGGGTGTCGGCAGCCTGAACCAGGCCATCTGTCGATGAGGCGACCAGTTGTGCCTCCCGAAAGCTGCCGTCATCTACGAAGACCACCCACCCGCTGTCCCAGAGGGTCAAATCCGTGATCCCGCGATTGCTGATTCCACCGTACCCGCAGCCCTGGGTAGTCTGCATGACAGGTCGGGCATCGGGTGGCGGATTGCCGGCCTGGGACAGCGCAGACTCGGGAGCCTTCTCGCAGGCGGAAACGGTCAGCATCAACGAGAACCCCAAAGCAAGACAAATCCTCGGCTTGCTGAAGAGGGCGCGGGTACTCATTAGGATTTGCACGATTCTCGTCTCAGCCAGTAGCACTCTGGTACTCAGCATGGCATGGGACGTGGAATCACGCAAGCGTTCCCCGCGCGGCCGCCCCTGCCCTCACGCTTCGCCGGCTGCGGGGCCGATCGCCTTCAGGATGTCCTCGCGGGAGACAGCGCCTTCCCGCAGTATGACGGGGCTCTCGCCGCTGACGTCCACCACGGTCGATTCCGTGCCGCCGGGACACCTGCCACCGTCGATCACCAGGTCAACCGCCGCGCCGAGCTGCCGGCGGACGTCGTCGGCGACGACCGGCGCCGGCTCTCCCGAGAGGTTGGCGCTTGTGCCGACAATCGCGCCCCCCAGGCCGCGCGCGAGCGTGACCGGGATTGCGTGATCGGGAACGCGCACCGCGACGGTCTCGCCTCCGGCCAGAATCCAGGGCGGCACCATCGCTCCCCTGCGGAGCACCAGCGTCAGCCCGCCCGGCAGGAAGCGCTCCGCCAGCCGCCACGCGATCTCGGGCACGGGCCCGGCGAACTTGGCGATGTCGGATGCGTCGGCCAGGAGCAGGGGCAGGGGGAGATCGAGGGGGCGTTTCTTCACCCGGTAGATCCTCTCGACCGCGCGCTCGTTCGCAGGATCGGCCCCCAGGCCATAGACGGTGTCGGTGGGAAAGGCGACAATCCCTCCGTCTTTCAGGACCTTGAGCGCGAGATCGGTCTGCGATTTCATGGGGAAAGGCTGGCGCTCCGGCCATCCCGTAACGGGGGCCTCCGGCGCGGTGGGCGAGCTTGACTTCAGTATACCACGATGGTAACCTTTGAACGACGATAGAGGTGTACCTTGCCGCAGAGCAGGCGCAAGCGCAGCAGCCATCGTGTTGCCGTAAGCGGAGACGTAGAGGTCTCCGCTTACTTGGAAATTGCCGAGGGCAGAAGAGAGGAACAGCCGCGGCCGGAGCCTGAGGAGTCGCCGGGACACAGGCGCGAGGCTGTGGCGATAGTGGACTTCGGCTCCCAGTATAGCTGGCTCATCGCCCGGCGCGTGAGGGAATGCAACGTATACTGCGAGGTCGTGCCCCACGATGCCTCCTGGGACAGCATCTCAGCGCTCCAGCCGAACGGCCTGATACTCTCGGGCGGACCGGGCAGCGTTAACGACGAGGGCGCGCCCGTGGCGCCGGCCTGGGTCTACGAGAGCCGCGTCCCCGTTCTCGGCATCTGCTACGGAATGCAGCTCATCGCTCATCAGCTCGGCGGCAGGGTCGCGCCGGGCGAGAAGCGGGAGTACGGCCTCGCGGTCCTCCACCAGAACGCCGACAGGACTGCGCTGTTCGACGGTCTCCCCCCCGACATACCGGTGTGGATGAGCCACGGTGACCGAATCGAGGAGATGCCCCCGGGGTTCACCTCGCTGGCCTACACCGAAAACTCTCCGATCGCTGCCATGGGCAACGATTCCGGGATTCTCGGCATCCTGTTCCACCCCGAGGTGGTGCACACCCCTCAGGGCAAGAACATCCTGAAGAACTTCCTCTACAAGGTCTGCGGCTGCTCGGGCACGTGGACCCCGGGCAGCTTCGTGGCGGAGAGCGTGGAGCGCATCCGGAGCCAGGTCGGGGAGGGCAAGGTCATCTGCGCTCTCTCCGGGGGCGTGGACTCGGCGGTAGTCGCTACTCTGATCCACCGCGCAATCGGTGAGCAGTTGACGTGCATCTTCGTGGACACCGGGATGCTGCGCAGCGAGGAGCCGGAGCGCATCAGGCGCACCTTCCAGCAAAACATGAAGATGAACCTCATCCACGTGAATGCCAGCGACAGGTTCCTGACGCGGCTGGCAGGCGTGATCGACCCCGAGCAGAAACGCCACATCATAGGAGAGGAGTTCGTCAGGGTATTCGAGGAGGAGGCCGCCCGGATCGGCAAGGTCGATTTCCTGGCCCAGGGCACGCTGTACCCCGATGTCATCGAGAGCGCCCTGACGGGCAGCCGCACCGTCGCGACCATCAAGACCCATCACAACGTCGGCGGTCTTCCCAGCAAGATGAACCTCAGCCTCGTCGAGCCCCTGCGTTACCTGTTCAAGGACGAGGTGCGGGAGGTGGGACGGGCGCTGGGACTGCCGGAGGAGATGGTCTACCGCCAGCCGTTCCCCGGGCCGGGGCTCGCGATCCGGATCATCGGTGACATCACAAAGGAGCGCCTCAAGATCGTCCGTGCCGCCGACTGGATCGTGATGAACGAGATCAAGGCCGCCAAGCTCTACAGGCAGTTGTGGCAGAGCTTCGCGGTGCTGACGCCCGTGCGCAGCGTCGGCGTCATGGGGGACGAGAGGACCTACGGCTACATGGTGGCGATTCGAGCGGTGACGTCGGAGGACGCCATGACCGCGGACTGGGCGCGCCTGCCGTACGACCTGCTGGCGCGAATCTCAAACCGGATCGTGAACGAGGTGCCCGAGGTGAACCGGGTGGTCTATGACATATCCTCGAAGCCCCCGTCAACGATAGAGTGGGAGTAGGCTCCCGCGGCTGATATCCGGTCATCCGCAGCCCCGCGGATGATACGAGAACCGGCAGGGACTCGCCGGGAGCCCTGCTCGCGATCAGGAGACACGAGTTGCTGAAGGTGATGGTTGTCGGAGGCGGCGCCAGGGAGCACACTCTGGTCTGGAAGATCCTTCAGAGCGACAGGGTGGACACGGTGTTCGTCGCTCCGGGCAACGCCGGCACGGCTGCAATCGCGACGAACCTGGACGTGCGCGCCGCGGACGTCGACGGCCTCTTCCGGGCGGCAACGGACCGCGAAGTCGACTTGGTGGCGGTGGGCCCCGAGGTGCCCCTGGCCGCGGGCATCGTCGATGCCCTGCAGGACCTCGGCATACCGGCGTTTGGGCCGTCGGGCAGAGCCGCCGTCATCGAGTCGAGCAAGGTCTTCGCGAAGAGGCTGATGCACCGCTACGGAATCCCCTGCGCGCGGGATACGGTCTTCTCGTCTTTCACTGAGGCCCGGGATTATGTCAAGGCCCAGCAGCCGCCCGTGGTGATCAAGGCGGACGGGCTCGCGGCGGGCAAGGGAGCCATAGTCGCGCCCACTATCGACGAGGCCCTGGGGGCGCTCTCCGACATCATGGAGGCACGGGTCTTCGGAGATGCCGGCAATGAGGTGCTGGTCGAGGAGTGTCTCACGGGGCAGGAGACAAGCCTGCTCTGCTTCACCGACGGCGAGACGGTCGTGCCCATGATACCGGCCCGGGACTACAAGAGGGCACTGGACAACGACCGCGGCCCCAACACGGGCGGCATGGGAGTCTACAGCCCGCCGAGCTTCTTCGACAGCGACCTCACCGGGAAGCTGACGAAAGCTATTCTCGAACCTGCCGTGCAGGCGATGGCCCGGGAGGGCAGGCCGTACAGGGGCGTGCTCTACGCCGGTCTGATGCTAACCGAGGACGGCCCCAAGGTGCTGGAGTTCAACGCCCGTTTCGGCGATCCCGAGACTCAGGTGCAGCTGCCGCTGCTGAAGAGCGATATCGTGGACATCATGCTGGCGGTGATCGACGGCACTCTCGCCCGGACGGCTGTCGAGTGGAGCGACGACGCCTGCGTCGGGGTCGTGCTCGCCGCAGGCGGCTACCCCGGCAGCTACGACACCGGCCATCCAATCACCGGTCTCGACCGGGTCGATCCCGGCGTTGTCGTGTTCCACGCGGGAACGCGGTCGAACGGGCGCGGCGTGGTCACCGCGGGCGGCCGGGTGCTGACCGTGGTGGCGACGGGAGGGAACGTCGCCGAGGCGCGGCAGCGGGTCTACAAGAACGTTCCCGCTATCAAGTTCGAAGGCTGCCACTACCGCAAAGACATCGCCGCGGAGGATTCATAGCCATGCCACTCGTAGGCGTAGTAATGGGGAGCAAGTCCGACGCCGAGGCGATGCAGCCCGCGCTGGATGCCCTGACGCAGCTCGGCATCGAGTACGAGGTGTCGGTCATCTCGGCCCACCGCACGCCGGAGAAGGCCCGCGAGTACGGGACCGGGGCCAGGGCGCGCGGCCTGGAGGTGATCATCGCCGGCGCCGGCGGCGCGGCCCACCTGCCCGGCGTCCTCGCCAGTTGGACGACGCTGCCGGTGATCGGCGTTCCCATACCGTCCAGCGCAGTCAAGGGGCTCGACGCGCTGCTGTCGATAGCCCAGATGCCGGCCGGCGTTCCCGTGGCCTGCGTCGCTGTCGGGTCGGCCGGAGCCAGGAATGCGGCCTACCTCGCCGCCGAGATCCTGGGCCTGAAGCACGACAACATCAGGAAAGCATACGAGGAGTACCGCGGCGAGCTGAACCGGGGCTAGCCCGCCGGGCGGCAGATCGGTGCCGCAGGGGAGACGAGATGATCGAGCGCTACTCCAGACCCGCCATGAAGAAGGTCTGGACGGACGAGAACAAGTTCGACAAGTGGCTGCAGGTGGAGATCGCCGTCTGCGAAGCGTGGACCGAGCAGGGCGTCGTCCCCAGGGAGGCCCTCCCGGAGATAAGGAAGGCGAAATGCGACCTCGCCCGCATGGAGGAGGTGCTCAAGGAGACCCACCACGACGTGACCGCCTTCCTGCGGTCGGTCTCGGAGAGCATCGGCGGGGAGAGCCGGTTCATCCACCTCGGCCTCACCTCGTCGGATATCATGGACACGGCGCTTGCCCTCCAACTGGTCGAGGCCGGCGACATCCTGGCCAAGGACATCGCCGAGCTGACAGCGGTGATAGAGCAGAGGGCGCGGGAGCACAAACACACGATCATGATGGGGCGCACCCACGGCGTCCACGCTGAGCCGATGACCTTCGGGCTCAAGCTCGCGCTCTGGGTCGAGGAGATGAGGAGGAACGCGCACAGGTTCGAGGAGGCGAGGAAAGCGGTCAGCGTGGGCAAGGTCTCCGGGGCCGTGGGGACGCATGCCACTGTGCCCCCGCAGGTCGAGAGGGACGCCTGCGCCCGGCTGGGACTGGAGGCGGCGCGCGTCTCCAACCAGGTGGTGCAGCGTGACCGCCACGCTCAGTTCGTGACCACGCTGGCCATCCTCGGCGGCTCCCTGGAGAAGTTCGCCACTGAAATACGGGCACTGCAGCGCACGGAGGTGCTCGAGGCCGAGGAGCCATTCGAGCCCGGCCAGACCGGCTCGTCGGCCATGCCGCACAAGCGCAATCCCGAGCTCTGCGAGCGCGTCTGCGGGCTGGCCCGCGTGGTGCGCGGGCAGGCCCTCACCGCGATGGAGAACATCGCCCTCTGGCACGAACGGGACATCAGCCACTCGTCAACAGAGCGCATCATCCTGCCGGACTCCTGCCTCGCCATCGACTACATGCTGGGCATCTTCACCTACGTGATGAAGGGGCTTCAGGTCTACCCCGAGAGGATGAAGGAGAACCTCGAGTTGACCAAGGGCCTGGTGTTCTCACAGCGCCTGATGCTGGCGCTGATCGACAAGGGCCTGTCACGGGAGCAGGCCTACAAGATGGTGCAGCGCAACGCCATGAAGTCGTGGAAGGAGAGGACGAGCTTCCTTGGTCTCGTCCGGAGCGACCTCGAGGTCGCGGGGCACCTTAGCCCGTCCGACCTCGAGGCCATCTTCGACTACGGCTATTTCATCCGCCACGTCGATGAGATATTCGAACAGGCCGGGTTGGGATGACGGAAGGCGGCGGCCACCCTTCGAGCGCCACCGGAGGAATGAACCGAGCCGATGACAGTCCTGATTGAAACCGATCTGCCCAAGCTGCACTATCGCGGCAAGGTGCGCGACACCTACGAGATGGACGGAGACCTGTTCCTGCTCATCGCCACCGATCGCGTCTCCGCCTTCGATGTCGTACTGCCCGCCGGCATCCCCGACAAGGGGATCGTGCTCAACCAGCTCTCCGCCTTCTGGTTCGAGCAGACATCTCACATCGTGCCCAACCATGTCATCGAGGTGGTCAACGACGTCAACTGGCTCAACAGCACTTATGGCGACCGCGTGTGCTCCGGGTACTATTCCTATCCCCCATACGTCGCCCGCCGCTCGATGATCGTCCGCAGGGCCGAACGCGTCGATGTCGAGTGCGTCGTTCGCGGCTATCTCTCCGGCTCAGGCTGGGCCGAGTACCGGAAGAGCGGCTCCGTGTGCGGGATCAAGCTGCCGGGAGACCTGCGGGAGTCGGACAAGCTGCCCGAGCCGGTCTTCACCCCGACGACCAAGGCCGACAGCGGCCACGACGAGCCGATCACCTTCGAGCAGATGAAGGACATGGTCGGCGGGAGCCT